>CAYVDH010000030.1:0-24902 GCA_964450355.1 uncultured Flavobacteriaceae bacterium | reverse complement strand
GGTCCTAATCTGTATTTTAAATAAACAGGGCTAGGCGCTTTTCTTTGATAGCCAGGCTTAGTTGGGTCTTTGTCCTTACATTGCATAAAAAACAAAATAGAAATTAAGGTAATTATGAAATTGATTTTTTTCATTTTTTATTTAATGATGCGGTGTTCTATAAGTTCCCAGCTGTAATTTTCTGACACATTTTCTCTTTTCACTAGCCCAACATTTTTCGCCCAATAAAATCTCGTTTTAGGCACTTTTATTAATGAGGTGGTAGTGTCATGATACCATGTATGATCTCTATCAATTTCAAATTTTGCTATTTTGTAAAACAATTTATTTTGAATACTTAAAGTATCTTCAATAGATACTAATTGAGTTACTGTACTTCCAGTTCCACTATAACCACCTATATCAAAAGGATAAAAAAATGGAATTATAAAATTTGTATAACAAGTTCTTTCCATAACAAACCTATTTTTTTTAAAATTAGGTGCATCTGGTGTTGTATTTCCACTCCAGTCTCTATAATACCATTTATAATGCGAACTATAAGTGGTAATTTCTAATCTGTCATAATTTAATGTAATGTGCTTGCTGTAATCATAAGTGCCTTTTATTGTAACAGAATCATAATAAAACCCTGTACAAGTAACCGTATCTAACAAGTTGTTTTTGGTGTTTTTATAAATCCAATAACTGCCAGGTTTAAACCACACATAATCTTTGACCTCTGTCATTCTAAATGTATAATATTCTGGTTTGGGTGCTTTTCTTTGATAGCCTGGTTTAGTTGGGTCTTTGTCTTTGCATTGCATAAAAAACAAAATAGAAATTAAGGTTATTATGAAATTGATTTTTTTCATTTTTTATTTAATGATGTGGTGTTCTATAAGTTCCCAACTGTAGTTTTCTGACACATTTTCTCTTTTCACTAACCCAACATTTTTTGCCCAATAGTATCTAGTTTTAGGCACTCTTATTAAGGCACTTGTTGTATCATGATACCAAATTTGATCTCTATCTGTTTCAAATTGGGCTACTTCTAAATATGTTTGAATATTTAGAGTCATTGTTGTAAACAATTCTTTGAATTTTGTTTGAGAAGAACCAGTGCCTGCAACTCCAGATTTATCAAATGGGTAAAAAAATGCTCCTATCAAACCTTCACCAGATACCAATCGATTTATAGGATAAAAATACCCCCTTATTGGAGTAGAATTTGGATTAAAATAACTTGTATTATCTTCATAACTCCATTTGTAATAAGTGCTGTAATAAAAAGAAATTAATCTATCAAAATCAACAGTTATGTGCTTGCTATAGTCTTCTACCCCCTTAATAACAAAAGAATCATAATAAATTTGAATACATCTAACAGTATCTAATTCATTGTTTTTTGTGTTTTTATAAATCCAATAACTCCCAGGATTAAACCACATGTAATCCCTAGCTGGTCCTAATCTGTATTTTAAATAAACAGGGCTAGGCGCTTTTCTTTGATAGCCAGGCTTAGTTGGGTCTTTGTCCTTGCACGAATACATCAATACAATTGTCATTGAAGCCAATAAAAGATAAATTGTATTAAATTTCTTGCGTTTCATTTAAATTAGCTTAACTAAAAAAGTCATTACAAATTACCAATTATATTTCTTAAATAAAAAGAACTGTTTTAAAAACGGTACTTATTTTTTAAAAATGGCATTTTTTATTTAACCTAGATTCCGCATTAGATTTAGTTATGAACCGAGCTTGCGAGCAAATGAGTGCAATAATTTAAAATAAAATTGACAAATAAAATAAAAAAGGCTCCACCAAAGGCGGACATGGTAAAAGATCAAGTATCCTCGAAAGATTTTATGATGAAGTAAAAGCAGCTCTATTTCGAAGAATAAAATCGAGAAGATGCTTGAGATTGAAGCATTTTTTATATGTAATAGAATTCTAATGCGGAATCTGGGTTAAAGTAGGTAATTAGTGTTAGTGAATTATAAGAATTGGATAATAATTTTAAGAAAAAAATACATTCTTTCGTATTTTTTTAAAAAGAAAGAAAAGTCTATGTTTGTAAAAATGAAACAATAGCCAATAATGAGTTTAATAGAAACAGGCATAGAAAAAGGACTAATAAAATTTGATGAAGACAAGAACTTCATTACTTATATTCATCAAGGAAAGAAACGCAGTTACAACAACCCCGAAGAGAAAGTGCAGGCAGAAACTTTTTTGACATTGGTTTTAAATTATGGCTATCCAGTAAATAGAATTAAACAATTTGTTTCAGTTCAAATGGGTTCTGAAACTAAGGAAGCCGACATTATTGTTTATGCTGATGATGTATGTGTAAAAACCTACATTTTAGTTGAGTGTAAAAAAGAAGAAATTACAGACCAGCAATTTAAAATAGCGGTTGACCAAGCTTATAGTTATTGCGTGGCTGAAGGTGGCAAATACGTTTGGACAACTTCAAAAATTATCAACGAATATTATGAAGTGCCTAATGAAAAACCTAAAAGTAGAATTTCAATTCCCGATATTCCGCAATTTGGTTCAGATAAACTTGCTCCTTATAAATATGTAAAAGGTGGCTTTTTGCAAACAGAAGGCGAAACAGAAAATAGCATTGTTGAAGAACCAGACCATTATGTAAAGCAAAAGTTTTTTGAACTAGAGATTGTAAGTGAAAGTGAATTGACCAAAATTTTTATTCAAGCACACCAAGCCCTTTGGGGTGGTGGGCAACGTAATCCAAGCGTAGCATTTGACGAATTAGACAAACTAATTTTTTGTAAAATTTGGGATGAGAAACACCCACGAAAAACAGGACAGCCATACGACTTTCAATTATTTCGAGATGAAACGCCCGAAGATTTATTAGACCGCATTAAAGGACTTTACGAACAAGGCAGAAAGAAAGACCCCGAAGTTTTTAAAGACGACATTACATTAACAGCAACCGAAACGCTGACTATTGTAAAGTACTTTCAACGTATAAACCTTAATAAAACTGACCTTGACAGCAAAGGCAAAGCCTTTGAAACATTTATGGGTAGTTTCTTTCGTGGTGACTTTGGGCAATATTTTACACCAAGACCAATTGTAAAATTCATTGTTGATAGCCTGCCTATTACAAACCATAGTAGGGTGTTAGATACTTCATGCGGAAGCGGTGGTTTTCTTTTACACGCCTTAGACAAAGTGAGAGAACAAGCCAGCGAGTTTTACGATAAAGTAAAAGAAGAAAAAGACCATTTTCGCCATTGGCACGACTTTGCAGAAAAGAATTTATTCGGTATTGAAATAAACGACCAAATTGCTCGAACAGCCAAAATGAATATGATTATTCACGATGACGGACACACCAATGTCATTGCATCTGACGGGCTATTGAGTGATAGGGAAATGCAAATAAAATCAAAGAACAAAGAATTTATTTACGGCACATTTGATTTCATTATTACCAATCCACCTTTTGGCAGTAGCATTAAGCAAACTGAAAAGGCTTATATGCACCAATACAATTTAGCCATAAAAGAAGTGGACTGGCTAAATACAAGCGCAAGCGGCAAAGCCACATTGCGTGATAGTCAAAGTACCGAAGTTTTGTTCTTGGAGCAGTGCCATAAGTTTTTAGTTGAAAATGGTTATTTGGCAGTTGTAATTCCTGATGGTATTTTAACCAACAGTAGTTTGCAATATGTAAGAGACAACCTTGAAGAAATGTATCGTATAGTCGCAGTTGTTTCAATGCCTCAAACGGCTTTTAGTGCAACTGGTGCTGGAGTTAAAAGTTCGGTTTTGTTTTTACGTAAACACAAAGCGAAACAAACCGAAAAACTAAATAACCAAAAAGAAAAACTAAAAGAAAAAGTAAAAACAGACACAAAATATATTGCCACTATTGAACAATGGGAAAAGGAAAAAGTGGTTGCAATCAAAGCTTTAGAAGATGAAGCCAAAAAGAAAAATCCAAAGGCAAATAAAAAGGAAATTACAGAAATAATACAAGCCGACAAGTCAGATGTTCAAGCTGCATTTACTGATAAAGTAAATTTGTTTAAAGAAGAATTGACAGAGAAATATTTTTTAGCAAAACAAACTTCATTAGACGACTACCCAATTTTTATGGCAATAGCCGAGGATATTGGCTACGATGCCACAGGCAGAAACACCAATAATAACGAACTGATAGAAATTGGAAAAGAACTCCAAAAATTTATTGCTCATATAAATAGTGCCGAAAAGTAAAATAAAAGATGATACAAATTGAGAAATATAAAGCTGGTGAAATAAGGCAAAGTATTGACTACAAATATTTTATGCCTCAAATTATAAATACCATTTGGGAGTGGAATAACCCAAAATTGAATAAATTGATAGAAACAGCATCTTTTCAATTGGGGCAATTAAATTCTTATGCAAAATTGGTTCCTAATATTGATTTATTTATTCATTTACATATTACCAAAGAAGCTGTAGTATCTAGTAAAATAGAAGGCACGCAAACACATTTTGATGAGGCTTTTTTACAAAAAGAAAATGTAAACCCTGAAAGGAAGGATGATTGGCAAGAGGTACAAAATTATACTCAAGCACTTAATGAAGCTATTATAGAGCTTAAAAATTTACCGATTTCTTCAAGATTAATTTTACGAACACATCAAATATTGATGCAAGGGGTAAGAGGAGAAAAAAAAACACCCGGAGAATATAGAAGAAGCCAAAATTGGATTGGTGGTAAAAGCTTGGCTGATGCCGTTTTTATACCACCTCATTACGAGCATTTGAATGAACTGATTGGCGATTTAGAGAACTTTATTCATAATGAAACTATAGATGTGCCAATGCTGGTAAAAGCGGCAATTATTCATTACCAATTTGAAACCATACACCCATTTTTAGATGGAAATGGCAGAATAGGTCGTTTATTAATCACTTTGTTTTTTGTAGAAAAAGGAGTACTTACCAAACCCTTATTGTATTTGAGTAGCTATTTTGAAAAGGACAAAAACCTATATTACGATAACCTTACACGCGTAAGAACACACAATGATATATTGCAATGGATAAAATATTTTTTGGTAGGTGTAGCACAAACAGCCGAACAGGCGGTAAATACTTTAAGCAAACTAATTGACCTTAAGACTCAAACGGAACAACTTATACAATCCCAATTTGGCAAACGTATAAAAACAGGACTTTTGCTACACAATTATTTACTTAAACAACCTTTAGTAACTATAAAAGATGTACAAAATATTTGCCATCTGACACCTAAAAATGCTGGCGATTTGGTAAATCTTTTTGAAGAAAAAGGTATTTTAAAAGAGTTTACAGGGCAGCATAGAAATAGAATTTTTACCTATGAATCTTATTTGAATTTATTTGAACAAACATAATACTAAAGGAAAATAAGAAAATCTTTATTTTCGTTTATAGGTACTAAAAGAAAATAAGAAAATCTTTATTTTCGGATACTAACTAAAAATAACATGAGCAATTACACCATTAAAAACGAAGCACTCAATCCAAAACGAGTTTTCATTTTGCAGAAAAGCGAATTGGAAAAACGCTTTGATCCTTTCTTTTATGTACCCGAATTATTAGAACTTGAAAAGAAGGTATTAGCCAAGAAGCCAAAGAAATTAAGGGATTATGTTGTAAGCGTTTCAAGCGGAGCAACACCTAAGACAACCGAAAGTGAATTGTATTATGCAGAAAAAGAAAACGGCATACCTTTTTTAAGAGTGCAAAACCTTTCGCCAACAGGCGTTTTAGAGTTTGACGACTGCAAATACATTAACAAGGAAACGCATAACGGTATGTTGAAACGCAGTCAAGTTTTAGCAGGAGATTTATTAATAAAAATTACTGGCGTTGGAAGAATGGCAATTGCATCAGTTGCGCCCGAAGGATTTATCGGCAATATCAATCAACACGTTTGTGTAATTAAAACAGGTAGCAAAGAAATTAGTGAAACGCTTGCAGCGTTTCTCAATTCTGACATAGGCGAAAAATTGGCAAGTAGAAGAAGTGCAGGCGGAACAAGACCCGCATTAGATTACCCTGCATTACTTTCTATTCCAATTATTGAAGACAAACGTATTTTGAAAATTACCGCAAAAGTAATTGAGCAAAAACAAAAGAACGAAGCAGAAGCGGAAAAATTACTTTCAAGTATTGATGATTATTTGATGAAGGAGTTGGGTATTAAATTGCCTGAACCTCCTGAAAACACTTTGAAAAATAGAATGTTTATTTCAACGATTAAAACAGTTACAAACAAAAGGTTTGACCCTAAATATTATTCACTCAAATACACCAATCTTCAATTAGCCTTAGAAAAATCTAAATATAAATTCCAAAAAATAAAGACATTTCTTTCAAGTTTGTCAATGGGTATTTCTACACCAGAATACAAATCTGAAAGCACAGACGTTCCTTTTATTTTAGGTAAAAACTTAAAGAAAGGTTTTTTAGACTTAGATAACCTAGAGTATATTTCGGAAGAAATAAATAAGGCTAACAAATCTTCAATTCTAAAGGAAAATGATATTCTATTTTCAGTTCGTGGAGTTTATATCGGAAAAGTAGCAGTTGTGCCTAGAGAGATAGAAGGAGCTAATATTATAAATAACATTGTGAAATTTTCACTAAAGGGAATTAATCCTCATTTTGTTGTTGGCTACCTAAATTCATCCATCGGACAAGAATTTATTTATCGTGAAGTATGGGGCGGAGCTCAACCAGGTTTTACAAACGAACAAATTAAAGCGTTTCCTATTCCAATTCCACCCTTTGACAAACAAAAAGAAATTGCAAAACACATTACAGACATTAGAAATAAAGCACAACAACTCAAAGACCAAACAAAAGAGCTCTTGAAAAAAGCAAGTGAAGAAATTGAAGAAATATTGTTGAATTAATGGGCTAAGATTTATAATGATAACAACAGATACCATCAAAGAATTTTTTGATTATTCAAGCAACAATGAAACCAATCAGATTTTTATTTCAGAAAAAGATTTAGTTTTTTGCTTTGGCTTATTTCTGCATAAAAAATTCCCTAATGCTATTATTAAATTTGAATTTCCTTTCAAAATAGCATATAGTTATAATTCAAAGGTTGTTAATGTAAAGGATAAAGATAAATGTAAAAGCGGCTATCTTGATTTATATGTTATCCTTAATGAAAAGACTTATGGTTTTGAATTTAAATACAAAACAAAAGAGATGAGTGTTCAAAACGATTTATTGTCATTTAAACTAAAAAATCAAGGTGCACAAGATTTGCTTCGTTTTGAATTCAGAAAAGACATACACAGATTAGAATATTTAAAACAAAATACAAATAAACCTAAAATTGATATTGGTTTTGCTATTTTATTATCAAATGATAATACATTGTATAACAATGAAGAAAAAGAAACAGCTGACATTGAATTGCGATTTTCAGATGAAATACCTATACAAGGAGGCTCGTTTAATTGGCATCCAAAAGATAAAAATGCTAGCTGGTTAAAAGAGCCTAAGTTTACAATGGACTTAAAATTAAGAACAGAAGGTTATGAAATTAAATGGTATAAATACATTGAATACCAAAACAATCTAAACAGCATGAATTGTATTTTTAAATACTGTATGGTAAAAGTTTAATTTTATGTCTTAAAGATTTGATAAAAAAAGCATGTCTATTTCAAATAAAAGTATATTAGCCTTACAAGTCATAAACCATAGAACATTTAAATACAATTAAATAAACATTATGGGAACAGGAGCCTTTGCAATAATCAATCATAAAATTAAATTTGAAACATATAATGACTTTATTCAACAATATGTTAAATTTTACGATTTGCCTTATTTAATTCATCAATCAAATGATGTTTTGAAGCCTTTGCCTGAAATATATATTGGAATTGTATTTACAATAGAAAACAATGAGCAAGAAAAAACATTGGAAGTTAATCATTATTCAGGAAATTCAAAATGGCCAACTTTTAGTTTTTTGATTTGTAAAGATTACTTATGCAACTATGGTTTTGGTGCCTATAATTGGGGAGGGTATATAAAAGTTTTTAAAGAATTGATTAATTATCCTCTTTTCAAAAAAGAGGAACATTACAATAAGGTAAAACAATATCATGATAATCATTTAAAAAGTGAATATCAATATTTAGGTAGCGATACTTATATATTAATTAATGCTAATTTAGATGATTTAATTATGGAAATGGTTGGTGATAAAATGGATTTTAATACTATATTAAAATACTGTAGGGACAATATGTATGTTTATTCTTTTAAGGAATTCAGTTTATTAACAAGTAATGACTTTGAGCAAAATGATTTTTATAAAAAATTTTGTTTGATAGATACATTAGAATTGAATAATCTTCATTAATTAAATCAATATTTATTTAATTTAACTATTATAAAATTTGAAGTGAGTTGATTGTATTTATTATACATAAAGTGTCAATACTGAATCCGAAGGATTAAAACTTGAATAAGAAATCTAAAGCAGGTTATATGTAGCTGCCTGATAAGACAAGTGTGAAGCACGGAAGCAAAGCGGACCCAAAAGGGCGAGGAATTGCTGCCCCAATTAACTGAATTTAAATGCCTGCCTCAATATACACTCTGCTTAACTTTACATATGCTTCAGCATTGTTTATGATTTTTATTTTTTGTTCTTCTGTAACGGTTTTAATGACTTTAGCTGGCATGCCCATAACAACACTGTAAGGGGGTATTTTCATGTTTTCTGTTACCAAGGCTCCTGCTCCTATGATGCTGTATTCTCCTATTTCGGCCCCATTTAATATGGTTGCTCGCATGCCCACCAATACATGGTTAGACAACTTGGCTCCATGCACTATTGCAGAATGACCAACAATGCATTCATCGCCAATAATACAAGGATAACCGGGGTCGGCATGCAATACGGCATTGTCTTGAATATTGCTTTTGTTGCCTATGGATATTTTATCGGAATCTCCTCGCATCACTGCCCCAAACCATATACTTGACTCGTTGCCAATTTCTACATCGCCTAATACTGTAGCATTGGGGGCTATGAAAATACTTTTATCATATTTGTTTTCTTTTTTTAATCTTTGCGGTGTAATCATGGAAAAAAATTATTGTTTAACAAACATAGGAAATTTACTTGGTATATTGGATGCCAATGTTTATAAATTAAGTGGTAAAGAAATGGCAGTGATTCAACAACTGAATAACGCCTTTGTAGAAGTAGAAAATGGGTTAATAAAAAATTATGGATATATGAGTGATTTCCATCCAAATGAAAAAAAAATCATAGACGTTAATCAACAATGGGTGATGCCGGGTTTTGTAGATTCGCACACACACATGGTATTTGCTCACAGCCGCCATAATGAATATGTGATGCGCTTACAAGGCAAAACTTATGAAGATATTGCAGCAGCAGGTGGTGGCATATTGAATTCAGCAAAACAATTAGCAAACATGTCTGAAGATGAACTTTTTAATTTAGCTAAAATTAATTTAAATCAAGCCATGTTAACTGGTACTACCGCCATTGAAATTAAAAGTGGGTACGGCTTGTCTGTGGATGCTGAACTTAAGATGTTAAGAGTGATTAAACGATTAAAAAATGAATTTGAAATAGAAATAAAATCTACTTTTTTGGGAGCACATGCATTTCCACTTGAATATAAACAAAATCAACAAGGGTATATTGATTTGATTAAAAATGAAATGTTACCTCAGATTGCAGCAGAAGAACTGGCAGATTTTATTGATGTATTTTGTGACAAAGGTTTTTATAGTGTTGAACAAACACAAGAGATATTAGACGAAGCAAAAAAGTACAATTTAATTGCCAAACTACACGGCAACGAATTGGGCTTGACTGGTGGAGTGCAAGTAGCTGTAAAAAACAATGCCTTGTCAGTGGATCATTTAGAACATGTAAGCGAAGTAGAAATTCATTGTTTGTTACAAAGTCAAACCATGCCTGTGATATTGCCCGGAAGTTCTTTTTTCCTTAAAATTCCTTATGCTCCTGCTAGACAAATGATAGATGCTGGATTGCCATTGGCAGTTGCCAGTGATTTTAATCCGGGTAGCAGTCCTCATTACAATTTGTGGTTCACGTGGAGTTTGGCTTGTTTGTATAATTTAATGTTGCCTTCAGAAGTGTTTAATGCATTAACCATCAATGCTGCCTATGCATTGAATTTAAGCAAAACGCATGGCAGCATTACAATGGGCAAAAAGGCATGTTTACAAGTCATTCCTGAGTTTAAAGACATCAATGAAATTCCTTATTGGTTTGCACAAAATCACAGCAAACAGGTGTTTTATTAAGAATTAAAATCCAAAACAAGATCTTGTTTTTTGGTATGGATTTAAAAAAGAAAACAAAACATAAAATCCTATGCCTTGTTGGTATCTTGATTTCACTAATAAATTATTAGGATTGTGGTTGTATTTAACATGTAAATGGTACCCAAATAGGATGTTGTATTTAAGTTTTATCTCATTGAATAATCCCAAAGAAAATACTTTATAGGTATTGTCCCAAACACCAGTAGGGGTAGTACTGGCTTCATTTTTCCATACATTATTTTCTGATATGGTATGAAAAATTTCAAGGGATGCCAAGGGCCCAAATTTGACTTTTTTATTGTTAAACAAAGAGTATTGTATTAGTAATGGAAATGATGTGCTTCGATGTTCAGATTTTAAAATTAATCCATCATCAATCACCATGGAGTTGTTATAAACATGGCGATGAAGGTAATAACCAAGTTGAAAAGACAAATTATTATTGAATTTAATACGTGCATTTACACCAAAGCTTTTTCCTTTATTCAACCGAGATTGTGGCTCGTTTATATGTTGTCTTGTGTGATTAAATGAGTAATCAAAACCAAGGTACAATTGATGTTTCTGTGGAAATAAAATAGACAGAGTAAAAAAACAAAATAGAAAAAAAATGATTTTGAGATGATTCATCAAACATAAAGATGGTATTTGATGAACTTTCGTTGCCTCAGTTCTTGAATTTAAAACTCAGAAAGTAACGTCTGAGGTCTTCAGATAGGATAAAATTTTTGTCGCCAGTTATTATGATTTTATAGAGATAATCACCTTTTACTTCAGTATAAGTGACAGACTTTTGAAAGAATTCATTTTTATATACTAAATCCATAGTGGCACCTTTTTTATTTTTAATGGTAATGGTGCTGTCTTTGTTGTTGTATATAGATGCAATGTCTGAATTTAAAAATACTGCTTTCATGAATGCTCCTTTTACAGAATCACCTACTTCTTTCAAATAAATAGTTTGTTCAGGAGTAAAAAATTCACTCAATTTATTTTTTTTAGGATCTGTTTCAATCTTTTCTTCATCATTGAATACCTTTTCTTCGTTATTTTCATGATCAATTTTATCATGTTTAGCAGCATTTATTGAATCAATCCTTAAAATCGAATCCATGTATTTATCAATTGGATCAATATATTCTGTATCTTCTGATAATTCACTATAATCATTAGTAGGCTCAGGGCTTAAAGTTGAATCCAATTCATAATTATAAGATGAATCGTATTTGAAATAATTTGAAAAATCATATTCCAAAGATTCACTAGCTGGAGTTGCAGCTTCAGTATCCTGATAAATAATTTCTTTTTCAATTTTAAAAGTTGCAATGCCTCGGTTGCTTATTAATGAAGATTTGTAATCATTGTTTGAATACATAGATAAATAATCAAATTCGGCAGTATCTAAAGTGGCATTTTTTGGTATATCAATGCTGTATTCATTGTTAGTTATGGTTTGCCATTGAAGTTCATTTTTGTTTTTTTTCATGTCATTCATTGGTCTAACCGTGTAACCAGCATTTTTAAACTGATTGATCAATCCATTTTCACCGCACAAATGTCCAGCACCTACGGCAATGAATGCTGACTCATTTTTTACTAAGTCTTTAGTTCTATCGAACATGATTTGATTTCTTTTATAAAAAATGTTGTCATAAAACTTTTTACTAACTATCTTATCGTTTGATTTCTCTTGTTGAATATAATCACAAAGTTGACTTAAATTGTGTTGTTGGTACATCTTTACCATCTCATCTGAGTTGCCATAGATACGACTTAAGTCATAATCAAGTTTTTCAGTTTTAAGAAATTTGATTATTTTTTCAGAAAGTTTCATGCTATCAAAATTGATGGTTTTAACATCACCTAAAAACACGTTAATTTGCTCATCAAAGGTTTCAATTGACACAATGTTTTTGTCGTTTTTATTGGCATAAAATTGCAATAATTGATCTACAAACTGATCTCTACTATTTTGTGGTTTAGTTGATTTTATCAGTTCGGAATACATTGGTATGAATTCATTGGTGATTTTATTTGCTAAAGTACTTGCAGGCATTTCTTTCATTAACTTAGGTAAAAAGTCATTTTTTAAATACAATTTGGCTTGATTAATGAAATTGGAATCGATGATGTTTTTAATGTTAGAAGCCATATTCATCATTTCTTTTTCTCTTAAATCCAATTCAAATGCAGCATGTTTGCATTGGTCAATAGCCCAAAATACACTGTCATTAAAGTTAAATGCATCTTCGTTTTTGACGTGCATGGTACCAAACAAATAACTTTTTTGTTGACCTGGTTTGCTTATTTCATATAACAAGGAATTTTGAGCAAAAGAAAAAGTGTAAATAAGGGAAAAAAGGAGAATTAAATTAAGTTTTTTCATTCTCTGCAAATTTAGATAAAAGAAATTAATTTTCAGTCATTTCTATGTGGTCTAATGTGCTTATTATTTCGGTTAATAAATTGCTTGTTACTAATTTTACTTTAGCTTCTTTTAAGTGTGGAATGCCTTTAAAGTAGGAGGCGTAATGTCTTTTCATTTCATTCATTGCTGCTTTTTCTCCTTTCCATTCTACCGATTTTAATAAATGGGTTCGGCATGCATCAATTCTTTCTGACAAAGTAGGAGGATTGAGAATCTCTCCTGTTTTTAAGTAGTGTTTTATTTCTCTGAAAATCCAAGGGTGACCAATGGCGGCTCTGCCAATCATGATGCCATCTACTCCGTATTTTTCTTTGTAATCTTTGGCTTTTTCTGGCGAGTCAATATCTCCGTTACCAAAGATAGGAATGTGAATACGTGGATTGTTTTTTACTTTGGCTATAAGTGTCCAATCTGCATTTCCTTTGTAAAGTTGTGTTCTTGTTCTGCCATGAATAGACAAGGCTTTAATGCCAACATCTTGAAGTCTTTCTGCTACTTCTTCAATGTTCTTACTGTTCTCGTCCCAACCTAATCTGGTTTTAACTGTTACAGGCAAATTAGTAGATTTTACTACAGCTTGTGTTAATTTTACCATCATTGGTAAATCTTTGAGCACAGCTGCACCAGCACCTTTACACACTACTTTTTTTACAGGACATCCAAAATTAATGTCCACAATATCGGGCATGGTGGTGTCAATGATTTTTGTAGCCATAGCCATGGCTTCCTCATCACCGCCAAACAATTGAATACCAATGGGTTTTTCATCGTCAAAAATATCAAGTTTTTGTCGAGATTTAATGGCATCTCTTATCAACCCTTCGGAGCTGATGAATTCAGTAAACATGAGGTCAGCACCGTGTTTTTTGCACAAATGCCTGAATGGAGGATCACTGACATCTTCCATTGGAGCGAGTATAAGTGGAAATTCTCCCAAGGATATGTCAGCTATTTTTACCAATATTGCAGAAAGTTTATTTAATTTGAACTGCAAAATTACATGCAAAACAACAGAATACAATATCTAGCTGATTTTCTTTTACTAGTGGGCTTAGCAATTACACTGTCTGTGGTGTTTTTGTTTTTATTTATCCTTTTTCATCAATTGATTTCTCCCATAAAAATTGATTTTGAAAATTTTGATTTAAATCAATTGAACATCAACAGCATCAAATGGATGAATGTAGTTTCCACTTTTGGCACTTGGGTAATGTCAACCATAGTTCTTGTTGTATTTAAAAAATACTATTTAAAAAATGTATGGCAATACCAATTGCCAAAAATTAAAATGATTTGGTTGCTTATTCCTTTTTTATTCATCGCTATCAGCATCGTTGCCAATTATTTAATTCAAGTAAATCAAAACATTCCAATGCCTGATGATTTAATAAAAATGTTCAATTCCAATAACAACAAATTGATGATGAAAAGGATGTTGGAAATGCATACTGTAAACGATTTATTGTTCAATGTATTCATCATTGGAGTAATTCCAGCTTTGTTCGAAGAAATATTTTTTAGGGCAACTCTTCAAAAAACCATGATAGGATTGACAGGGAATTACCATACAGGGATTATCATTACAGCGTTTTTGTTTGCCTTGGTGCATTTGAATTTGGAACAAATTATTCCTATGTTTTTTTTAGCTGTAATATTTGGTTATATTTTTCATTTTACTCAGAGTTTATGGCCTTCTGTTTTTTTGCATTTTATTAATAATTCCGTAGGTGTGATTTCATATTATTATCAAGATAAAAATCAATTGGCTAATCAAATTGTGAAAGACGAACTACTGATGAATTATTTTGGAGTAGCAATCAGTTTTATTTTTGTTATAATGATGCTTTATTGGTTGTATAAAAAACACTTAAACCTTCAACAAAATCAAATTCATGAAATTAAATAACCTTTGGCAACGAATCATTACAGGCATTTTTTTTGTTGCTGTCATTATAGGTGCAACATTATATCATCAATACAGTTTTTTTCTTTTGTTGTTGCTTATCAATGTGGGCAGTGTTTTTGAATTTTATCGAATTACACTTAATAAAGTAAACTATCTTGCTCTTGCATTTAGCATCATGCTTTTTATTGTTCCTGTACTCACTAAAAATAAATTACAATTCCAATCATTATTTGCCTTTCTTTTTTCAATTTTAGCAATAATTGAAGTATTTAAAACCAATAGGAATTGGAAAAACATAGCCTTTACAGTCACAGGTTGGATTTACATTACGTTACCGCTTTCGCTTTTTTATCAATCAAGTTTGGTAAAATCTCAAGTAGGCTTTATTCAATTAAGCGAGTTGCAATACAATCCATTGTTAGCCATAAATTTATTTATTTTAATATGGTGCAGTGATACCTATGCTTATGTGTGCGGAAGGTTGTTAGGAAAAACGCCTTTTTATCCAGCAGTATCACCTAAAAAAACTTGGGAAGGTTTTGTAGGAGCCATAATACTTACAGTAATTACAGCTTATTTTATGTCGAATTCTATGGGAATTAATCCACTTAAAAATTGTTTAATTGCTGCTGCAACAGTGGTATTCGGAAGCATTGGAGATTTAGTTGAAAGCATGCTTAAAAGAGAGCACAACATCAAAGATTCTGGGCAGATATTACCTGGTCATGGCGGTTTTTTAGACCGATTTGATGCCTTATTGATTTCATTGCCAATTACAACATTATTATATCAACTGTTATGAATATAGAAAGTTTAAGAGAATATTGTTTAAGTAAAAATGGAGTAACTGAAGAGTTGCCATTTGGTCCTACAACACTGGTATTCAAAGTAGGAAATAAACTTTTTGCACTTTGCGGACTAGATGAATTTGACGGAATTAATTTAAAATGCGACCCTGAAAAAACAATTGAATTAAGAGAAGAGTATCCAGAAGTAAAACCAGGATATCACATGAATAAAACGCATTGGAATACAGTATCTACATTAGGAAATCTGACAGATAAATTCATTTGTGAATTGATAGATCACAGTTATGATTTGGTGTTTAAATCATTGCCAAAAAAACTACAGAACGATCTTAAATAAAGATTAAGTTAGAAAATTAATTTAATTTATTTATTTTTGGTTCATGATTTATAGATTATTCATTTTATTATTTTTGTTGATTAACAGCCAAATTGAAGCACAAAATTGCAAAACAAAAGCTAAGGATTTTAAAGTTGATTCAGTGACTAAATTAGTTTCACATTCAGGTGTATATGGTGGTGGTTCATCCGTGTATTACAAAATTTATGTAACGGTGAAAAAAAATTCACTAAAGAAACTAGATTCAGCATGGTCACAAGATAAAGCAAGCAATGTAATGATGGTTGCGCCACCTAATACTTCGGTGAAAGATTTGGTTATAAAAAAGAAGAAACAGATGGTATTTGTTGTTAATATCAATTTTAACAATGATCCACCTACCGATGGAACATACATACGAGTTCCCAAACCAATCAATTGTTCGGATGAACTCATTTTAAGTTATTTTTCTAAAAAGAAAAAAAAGTATTTAAGTTTATCAAACTTTATTCTATTACCTACAGTTAATATGCCTTAACAGATGAAATACAAAGTACTATTTTTTATTTTTTTTACAGTATTTTTTAATTTAGCATTTTCACAACCTTGGCTCAAAGACAGTGGAAAAGCATTGAATTTTTTTGAAATACAAAATCAATTTAAAGAACATTGGAAGGATAAAAACAATCCTGGTGGAGCTGGTTACAATGTATTTAAACGTTGGGAATGGTATTGGGAATCAAGGGTAGGAAAGTCAGGAGAATTTCCGCCAGCAAATCATTTAAATGCAGAATGGAATAAGTTTTTTAAAACAAATTCTAAAAGAAGCATCAATCTTGATTGGGTAAGCAAAGGACCCTTTACAACCCCTAGTGGTTATTATGGATTAGGTAGAATTAATTGCATGGCTTTTCATCCAACTAATGGGACAACTTTTTGGGTGGGTACTCCAGGAGGAGGAATTTGGAAAACTACTGATTTTGGAACCACTTGGGTTACAAATTCTGATCAAAACCCAGTGTTAGGTGTTAGCAGTATAGTTGTACATCCTACCATGCCAGATACCATGTATATAGCAACTGGTGATGGGGATAGAGGAAGCTTATCGGGATTAACAGGTGGTCCTAGAGGAGATACTAAAAGCGTTGGTATTTTAAAATCGGTTGATGGTGGAACGACTTGGAATGTTACAGGATTAAATTGGACCATTTCGCAAGCATTGCTTATTAGAACATTGATCATGCATCCTAAAAAACCTTGGATTTTATTGTGTGCAACTTCTGATGGAGTATATAGAACTGCAAATGCTGGAGTTACTTGGAGCAAAGTTGCTTCAGGGTTTTTTATGGATATAGCTTTTAAACCCAACAATGAAAATGTGGTATATGCTACAACTTTTGATTTAAATGGCAATGTAAAAATGTATAGGTCCTTAAATAATGGACTTACATTTAATGAATCTATTAATTTTACTGATGGTGTAAGAATAAAAATTGGAACAACTAAAGCTAATCCTAATAAAATTCATTTATTGGTAGCTAATAAGGTTGGAGCTGGACTTAAGGGTATATTTGAGTCGTTGGATAGTGGAGATAATTTTACTTTGAAATTTGATCAACTGAATTTATTATCAAATAAATATGATGGTAGTGGTGACAAAGGACAAGGTTGGTATGATTTATCATACATCATTTCACCTTCCGATGAAAACACAGTGTTTTTGGGAGGTGTTAATACATGGAAATCTATTGATGGTGGATCAAGTTGGGAATTAAATAATTTTTGGACAAGTTACAGCGGTTTTAATCCAAATGGTGTTAATGTAGTTCATGCAGATAAACATTATTTTGCTACACATCCACTAGACCCCTCTATAATTTTCGAATGCAATGATGGCGGTATTTATTATTCAGGTGACGAAGGAAGTTCATGGACAGACCTAACAAGTAACATGGCAATTACTCAATTTTATAGAATTGCTATTTCTGAATCTGATACTAACCTCATTATAGGAGGTACACAAGACAATGGAGCAAGATTATACAACAATGGAAATTGGCAAGAAGCCACTGGAGGAGATGGTATGGAATGCGCCATAGATTATGACAACCCAAGTACCATGTATTCATCCTATGCTTATGGTGTTTTGTATCGCAATGACAATGCTTTTCAATCCTTTGGATCTGAAACTATTTCGGACAACATACATGAAGGAGGTAAAGGAGCATGGGTAACACCATTTATTATTGACCCCAACAATTCAGGCACCCTATATGCAGGGTATAAACAATTGTATAAATCTACAGATTATGGTTACAATTGGGAGGCCATATTAGACAGTGTAACTAACCCAAATTTATTGAGAAATATAGCTGTAGCAAAAGGCAATAGTAACATCATTTACTGTGGCGATTATTATTCAATCTTTAAAACAAATAATGGTGGTGCTAGTTGGAATAAGATAGTCAATTCCTCTGTCCCAATTACTAACATCAAAGTTCATCCTACCGACCCAAATATTATTTATTACACTAATTCATCTTATACTGCAGGAAGTAAGGTATTTGTATATCAAAACAATCAAATTCAAAACATCAGTTATAACTTGCCAAACATTAGTATCAATTGCATTGCTCTTGATAGCAGCAAGAATTTAAAGTTGTACATTGGAACTGATTTAGGGGTATTTTATATGGATTCAACGATGACTGAATGGTTGAATGTAAACAATAATTTGCCAAATGTAGTAGTCACAGATGTTGAAATAAACAAAACCAATCAACAATTAGTTGTTGCAACATATGGTAGAGGAGTTTGGCAGGCCTCTCTTGATTTAAATTTGACACAAATTACATCACTTAAGCCAACTCATAATTCAATAGAGAATCCAAGAAATACAGCCTTAGAAATAGAGTTTAATAATCCAATTACAAAAGGCAGTGGAGAGTTACAAATATTTGAAAATGGAATTTTAAAAAGAACCATCAATGTTGATTCCCCTCAAGTAATTGTCAATAACAATTCTGTAGTCATTAATCATGGAATAGTATTCGACCATGGCGCAACTATAAAGGTAATTTATAACAAAGGATTTTTTATAGATAATAACAACAAACAATTGCCTGCAATGGTGTATGATGATTGGAAATTTAATGTTAAAAACACCATGTCAACACAAAATGTTGAGTTAAATGCATTTGATGTTTTACCAAATCCGAGTAATGATTTTTTTGTCATTCATTGTGAAAATTGTTCATTAGTCAATGCTTTTTATTTATACGATTACACTGGAAAATTAATCAGTAATGGCAATTTTAGTCAACCAAATATTCAGCTCAATACCAAAGAATATAAGTCTGGAATATACTTATTGGTTGTAGAAGTAAATTCAATGTTATATTATAAAAAAATGATCATTGAACATCAATAAATAATTGATGAATGGATAAAATAGTTTTTTTTGATGGCATTTGTAGTTTTTGCAATCAATCAGTTGATTTTCTTATGAAAATTGACAATAAAAATAGTTTAAAATTTGCATCTTTACAAGGCAAAACTGCAAAGGAAAAATTAGATTTAATCCAATTAGAAAACACGGATTCTATAGTGTATTATCAACACGAAAATATTTACATTAAATCTAAGGCTGTAATTAGGCTTTTAACTGACATTGGAGGGTTTTGGAACATCGCCTATTTGGGTTATCTTATCCCCAATTTTATCAGAGATTTTTTGTACGATATCATCGCTAAAAACAGATACAAATGGTTTGGTAAAAGGGAGACTTGTCGAATTCCTAGTTCTGAAGAAAAAGGTAAACTATTGGAATAGTTTTTTAGTGGCCTATGATACCACTTTGATCAGGAATTGTCACGGTGATGTCTTTATCATTTAACAAAATACACTGACATGCTAATCTAGAATTGTGTTTTGGGTTTCTAGCTCTGTCCACAAAATCTTCTTCCTTATCGGAGATTTCAGAGAGAGATTCTGAGCCTTGTTCAACGTATATATGACAAGTGCTACAAGCGCACACAGCACCACAATTGTGGTGTAAATCTACATCACTATCTAAGGCTACATCCAGTATCATTTCACCTTTTTTAATGTCAACTGTAATTGCTTGTTTATTTTTTTCTTCGAAGAGAAAAGTGATTTTTGGCATAAATTAATTGAAAGAAATAGTTAAAGTTTCAGTAGTTTTGGATTTGTCAGAGGTATTTATTTTTATATAAGTACACACCATAGGCCATGCTTCGGTCATAGAATAAGTGGATTCAATTTTATGAGTTGATGAATACATCGCTATGTCTGTTTTTTTGGGTTTAGGTAAACCGTAATATTCACAATAATTGCTTAAGTTTTTAAAAGCGATGTTGTGATATGTTTCAGGATTAGGAATAATAGTACCTGTCAGTTTTACTTTGTCAGCTGCAGGAGTTAATGAAGACATTTTCATTTTTAATTTTGACGGATAATTTTCACCACCAATCAAGCTAGGAAGTTCATAATCATAAGTATATAATTTACTTAATTGATATTCTAATCCATAAAAATAATGGATAACGTGTAATTCTTCTTCTAGAGAAGCTTTGAATGTAAAAAGGTCTCCTAACATTTCCTTAAGTTTTGATTTAACTTCTTTGGTGTAATTGTTATCAGGCCATTTCATGCTTTTAATGGCATTATCTAGACCATTATTACACAAGGTTGAAATTTCTTTGATGTTGATGATTGAATCAAAAATTCCAACTTCATTGGTGCAATATTTCATTGTAATACCCTTGAAAACTTGAGCAAAAGCCATAAGAAATGAGTCGGAAGTTTGATCACTTGAAAAAGAATTCATGGTGTAGTGAATGACATAACTTTTATCCGTTGAATCAACTACTTTCCAGGTACTTTCTGTTTTTCTATTTGCAATGGTTGTTTTACTGCCTTTTACTTGGGTAGTAGTATTTACACTCTTTACATTTTTTGTAGTTCCTACCGACCAGTATCCAACAAGTGGCAATGTATTTCCTTTACCAACTATATTTTGGGCATTTAAACCAGAATATAAAAAAAGGAAACTAATTATTAAGCAGATTTTGTGCATGCGTTACTTATCTTATTAAAATTTGTGTTTTTAAGAGCTGAGTAACCACCTTCGATATTAATTAAGTGGTTGAATCCTCTAGCTTTTAAAATGGATGCAAATATAACACTTCTATAGCCACCTGCACAATGAATGTAATAGGATTTATTTTGATTCAAAGTACACATGTTTTTATTGATGTCATCCAGAGGCATGTTTTGAGCAAATTCTAAATGTTCTGAATTGTATTCACCAAATTTTCTAACATCTAGCACTTCGTGATTTTCATTTGGATACATTGTTTCAAAAGTCTTGCTATCAATGGAGTTAATAGTACTTGTTTCTTTATTTGCAGTTTTCCATGCATTAAAACCACCTTTTAAATACCCAATAGAATTGTCATAACCTACACGTGAAAGACGAGTTATCACTTCATTTTCTCTGCCTGTATCTGCTACAATTAAAATGGGTTGATTGATGTCAGAGATTAAAGCGCCAACCCAAGGAGCAAATCCACCATCAATTCCAATGGATATGCTATTTGGAATGTGATTTTTTACAAATTCTTCAGGTTTTCTGGTATCCAATACCAAAGCATTGGTTTCATTCGCTATAATTTCAAATTCATCGGGGGTTAGTTCTTTGCTGCCTTTAGTTCTAACTTCGTCTATGGAAGTGTATCCCTGTTTATTTAATCTCACATTTTCAGAAAAATAAAGAGGAGGTGCTGATATTCCATCCAATACTTCGTTGATAAAATCTTCTTTGCTCATATCTGCTCTAAGGGCATAATTTGCTTTCTTTTGGTTGCCTAAGGTATCAAAGGTTTCTTTGCTCATGTTTTTACCACATGCGCTACCTGCACCATGAGCAGGATAAACAATCAATGTATCAGACAAATTCATGATTTTATTTCGCAAAGAATCATACAGCATTGATGCTAAATCATTGCTTGTTAATTCTCCTTTTTTCTGAGCTAAATCAGGTCTTCCAACATCACCAATAAACAAAGTATCGCCTGTGTAAATACTGTGTTCTTGTTGGTTTTCATCTATCAATAAAAAGCATGTACTTTCCAATGTATGACCAGGCGTATGAAGCACTTTGAAAGAAATGTTTCCAACTTGAATCAATTCGTTGTCTTCGGCAATTTTACATGGGTAACTAGGATTGGCATTTGGTCCAAACACAATGGTAGCACCAGTTTTATTAGCTAATTCAAGATGTCCACTGACAAAATCTGCATGAAAATGAGTTTCAAAAATGTATTTTATAGTGACATTGTCTTGTTTTGCTTTTTCTATATATGGTTCAGGCTCTCTTAATGGGTCAATTACAACAGCTTCACCATTAGATGAAATAAAATAGGCTCCTTGAGCTAGGCAACCAGTGTATATTTGTTCGATTTTCATATATTAAATACATGGCAAATTTAGTAGGAATAAACAGCAAATACAAGCAAGCTTGTTTATAAAGATATAAGCATTTATGATATGTCTATATCAATAAATAAATTTAAACAATAAGTTAATTTTTATTATTTTTCAAAATGGTTTTTAATAACTCATCTTTTTTAGGTTTAGAAAGTTCTATCTTAGTACCATCAGACAAAACAACAGCGCCATCTCCTTCGTATTTTTGAATTTCTTTAATTTTATTTAAATTGATGAGGCAACTGCGATGAACTTTGTAAAATATATTAGGATCTAATATGGTTTCATAGTGTTTAAAATTTTTACTTGAACTTATTTTTTTACCATCAAAATAGATGTTTGTATATGGTCCAGAGGCTTCTATGTGTGTAATGGTTTCCATAGATACAAATATTGTTTTGTCTTGTCTATTGATGACTAAAACATTATTATCAATCTGACTTTTAACAAATAGTTCTTTTTCAATGGTGATTTTTAATTTATTTATACAGTCTCTAAAATCAGACAAAACAATGGGTTTTACTAAAAAATCAAAAACAGTGTTTTTAATGGCTTTTAACGCATAAGTCTCTTTACCTGAGATAATCACTATTTTAATGTTTAATGAAGGGGAAATCAAGTTTTTAATTTCAAAGCCATTCATGCCAGGCATTTCAACATCTAAAAATACAACATCAGGTTGTAATAGATGAATTTGCATTAACGCTTCTGTTCCTTGATTAAAGGTTTGAATAATTTCTATCTCATCAGAAAAAAATAATTCAACCATGTTTTTTATGCTCTCAACAGCAAGTGGGCTATCATCTATTATGATTGATTTTAACTTAAACATCAGAAAATTTGAGTTTATACGGCAAAGTTAATGCTACTTTAGTTCCTAAAGAATTATTGTTTATATCTTTTAAATCTATGATTTCGAATTTAGCATGCATATTTAATAATTTACCATACAAATCCATACGGGAATTAACATTAGATATACCCATAGATTTTTTACTTTTATTAAGTTTCTTACTAGCATCTCTACCTACTCCATTATCTTGTATTTCGCAATTTAAAGATTGGTTGAATGTAAATTTTAATTTTAAAATTTTAGGGTCAGAATTTTTCTTAGATAATCCATGTAATATAGCATTTTCTATAAATGGTTGTATCAGCATAGAAGGAACTAGAATTTTTGAAAATAGGTCAATTTCTATGGCATTTTCAATAGTAAAGTCATAATGTTTAAAGTTCAACATTCCTTCTAATTCCATGTATTGTCTTAAACTTTCTATTTCTGTTTCAAGGGGGATGAATTGGTTTTCGGAATTGTTTAAAATATTTCTCATCACCTTTCCATATTGTCCTATTACCTCAAAAGCCTGTTCTTTGTTGTCTGTTAATATTAAATTTTGTAAACTAAGCAAGGAATTACTCAAATAATGGGGGTTAATTTGTGATCTCAATGCTTTTAATTCACTTTCTGCTAATCTCTGATTTTGCAGTTGTTTTTTATTAAGTTTATTTATTTGCCATTTAATAATTCCTATAATAAAAAGTATCCCTAAAATACTACAAATAGTGTAAAACCACCACTTTTTCCACCAAGGGCTAAGAATTTCAAATTGATACTCTATGGTTTTTGAAATGTCATTATTTGCATTTTTTGCTCTTACCATCATGGTGTATGTTCCTGGTTCTAAATTTTTATACTGAGCAAAATCAACAGTGCTAAAACTACTCCAATCTTTGTCGTATCCTTTGAGGATGTATGAATAAGCATTTAAACTTTCATTGATAAAGGAGTTAAACTCGAATTGAAAAGTCAGATTATTTTCATTGTAGTTTAATGCTTTGTTGTAGTTTAATTTTTGATTAACAATGATAGACTCTATTATTAATTCCGGAATGAATTCAGTTTTTTTAATGTTTGCCGATATGATGTTTAATCCATCATTCGTTCCCACCCATAAATTATTGTTGTTGTCAAATTCAAAAGCACTTCTATTTATCTCATTTCCCTTTAATCCATTTAAATAGGATAAGTGATTGGTTATTTTTTTGTCTTTATTAAGTATAAAAACTCCATCATTTGTACCAATCCAAATGTTTTTATTTTTATCTAAAGAAATAGCATAAACATGGACATCGCAACCTAAGTCAATGTTTTTTGTTTCATTGTTTTCAATTTGAAACAACCCATTAAAAGTGCCTACATATTCAACATTGTTTTCAGGGTCAAAACAATATCCATAAACAGATTGTGAGTTCATCTTTCTAGTTAATTGTTTTGTTTCTATATTATAACTCTCAAGCGATGATGATGTACATATAAGGATTTCTTGCTCATTTTTAACGAACATTTTTCTAATCATATTACATTTTAATAATGAGCTAAATAGATATTTATTGGTTTTTAAATCATAAAAAATTAGCTCATTGTTTTTGTTTGAAATATAATATTTGTTGGTTATTATTGAACTTAAGTATCCTTGTTCATCACCCAAAGTTAAATTAGTTAATTTTTTGTTTTTATATAACGAATGCCCATTGTAATAATTTATATATATATCTTCATTGTATCCT
>CAYVDH010000029.1:0-25841 GCA_964450355.1 uncultured Flavobacteriaceae bacterium | reverse complement strand
AAAGATTCAATAAAAAAAGCTATATATATTGGCTTGTTTAGTATTTCAATATTAAATGCATTGTTGATATACATGACAAAGGGTAAATCAATGTCTTTTAATGTTGGTTGGGGACTCATTGCAATGTATGTTCTAATGGCTGCTGCATTTATTCTTGCAATCTTATTAGCTGTAAAATCATTAGTATTAAATGCAAAATCTGGGAAAATGGTACTAATTGGTATTGCAATTCTATTAGTTTTAGTAGGTATTGGTTATGTAGTAGATGATAAAGAAATATTAGATGGTTGGAAAAACTTCAATGTAACTACTAGCTCTATGTCTGGACTAATTGGAGGAAGCCTTATAGCAACATGGATAATATTATTTGGAGCAGTAGGTCTTACATTATTTGCTTCAATATTTGATTTTATAAAACGATTATAATTTAATTATGGCGCGTAAACAAAGAGCAGTTCCAGAAATTAATGCAGGTTCAATGGCAGATATAGCCTTCTTGTTGTTAATATTTTTCTTAGTAACTACTAGCATTGAAAGTGACAAGGGTTTAACAATGACTTTACCTCCTCCAATTAAAGAAAAAACAAATATTCCTCTAAATGAAAGGAATGTTTTGGAAGTATTAATTAATTCTCAAAATCAATTATTGGTTGAAAATAGTTGGATGAATATGGATGATTTGTGCGAAGCAACTAAAAAATTCATCAAAAACGAAGGTAAAGACCCTCTTTCAAGCGAAAATCCAATTGCAGCTGTTGTCTCTTTAAAGAATGATAGGGGTACTAGCTACGATGCCTACATTAAAGTTCAAGATGAATTAAAAAGAGCCTATAATGAAGTTAGAGATGAATATTCAAGAGAAAAATTTGGAATACCATTTTCAGAACTTCTTGAAGACAGTAAACAATATAGAGAAGTTAAAGATAAGTATCCACAAAAAATCTCAGAGGCAGAACCTGAAAACTTTGGAGATGAAAAATAAAAAATAAAAAATTATGGCAAAATTTAAAAAACGTGGAGCCGCAGGTTCTCAATCATTAAATACAGCATCTTTACCTGATATCGTATTCATGTTGCTTTTCTTTTTCATGGTTGTAACAAAAATAAAAGATGATGAGTTAAAAGTAAAAATAACATATTCAACAGCAACCGAAGTGTCTAAAATTAAAAATAAAAATGTTGTATCCTATATATATGTAGGGAAACCCGTAAATCAAGAAATATTTGGTACAGCTACAAGAATTCAATTAAATGACGCTTTTAAAGACCCTTCATACATCCCTTTATGGGCTGAAGAAGAAAGAAGAAGAATGCCCCAAGATTTAGTTAAACTTTTAACAGTATCATTAAAAGCAGACAAAAATGTTAAAATGGGTATCATTACTGATGTAAAAACACAACTTAGGAATGCAAATGCTTTAAAGATAATATATGCTACACTTCCTGGAAAGGTTAAAACAAAATAAGATATTTTAATAAAATCACACAAAAGCCAATGACAAAATCATTGGCTTTTTTTATATTTGCTCGTGCATAAATGGATTATCATTTTATTTTTCTCTTCACTTTTTATTGAAGCAAAACCCCCTTCGTTTGTTTTGTATAAGCAAGTTCATTTATGGTTTTGGGGCAAAGCAGATAGTGTCACCTATTATAATCAATCTTCTCATCCACAATTAATAAAAAAATTAATGGATGCACACCATGTAAAAACAGCTCGTGAATATTGGTACAATAAAAACTTAGATTCATTTAATAATGGAAAGCAAAATTGGTTAACCATGACACAATATCTAGGCAAATTCACTAGACATTGGGCTGTATTAAGAGCTGGTTCAGATATGGTTGAACACACCATTGGTAGTTTTATTGTGAATATCTCTCCTATTGGTAAAGATAGCATTCACATCAGAGTTAGAGATGTAAAATCTAGAAATAGTTTGTTTTTACACATTCCTTTTATCAAAAATGTTTCTTTTCAATCGAATAGAAATAGACAAAAACTAATGAGCAATGTTGAGTGGATTTTTGAATGGACTGAACCAATTTACAGTCACTTATTTATAAGAAGAGAATTGAATGTGATTTTACAAAATAACACGAAATACAAAGGAAAAGGGTTTTAATTAAAACAATTTTGTTTTTACTTGAATTGAAGTAGTTCTACCTAAATCATCTGAACAAGATATCTTGACTATTCCCAAAGGCAACTTTACAAATATGGGTTGATTAGGCTTTGCTTCTGCCACCATTTTATTGTTGATGTACCAAAATAATTTTCCAGCTTTATTGTCTGATTGTGCATTCAGCAACATTTCAGCTCCTGAATTTTCCTCTATTAAATATTCAGCTTCATCTGTTGGAGAAACAATGATAGGCCCTTTTTTATCATATACTTTAGTACACAATTCAGAATGTGGTGGGATTTTAGAATAACTTATTTTTTCATTTTCATAAAAATTAATCAGATTGGGTGGATAATTGTTATATGAATTAATCTGAAACTCATTATCTGGTAGGCAACTGTTGCAATAACTAATTGAACTATCTTTGTTAACGTAAACTTGAACAACATGGTCACAATATTTTTGAATGGTTACATTTTTTATGAACATGTCTGTTATTTTCTCAGTACAAAAAGTTTGACATAAATGCCCTGTTTTTGGGCAAATATATCTGTAATCAATGTTTTTAGGTGGTGCAAACCATTGTTTTTTTGATTGATAATCTATCACATTAAACAATTCAAACAACAAGGGAGTTGCATACTCTGCACCACTAAGGCTAGCAACGCCTTCTCCTGTAAAATTTCCTACCCAAACACCAATTGTATATTCCTTATTATAACCGATTGCCCACGCATCTTTTCTTCCAAAACTAGTCCCAGTTTTCCATGCTATTTTTGGAATTTTATAAGTACTATTAAAATAACTGCTTGGAATATCAGGACGAACTAATGTACTTAAAATATCTGTAGTTAAATAAACAGATTCTGGACTTAACAACTGTATTGAATTTGTATTAATTTGAAACTCTTTGTATAATAAAGGTTGGTATTTTCCGTATTGCGATAGCGATGTATAAGCTGTCACTAATTGACTCAATGTTACTCCACACCCACCTAAAGCTAAACTCAAGCCCATGTTTTTTGATTTAATATCATTAAAACCAAATGATTTAAGTGTTGAAATAAATTCAGGCAAACCCATTTCATTTAATACAGTTACTGCAGGAATATTTAATGAAAATGCTAAAGCTTTCTTAACTGAAACAGTTCCTAAAAATGATTTGTCATAGTTTTGAGGTTGATAACTGTTAATATTAATTGGGACATCATAAACAATCGTATTGGGGGTATATAGCCCTATATGAAAGGCATTAGCATATAAGAATGGTTTTAAAGCACTGCCAGGTGAACGAATCCCTTCTATTCCGTTCACTTGACCTTGGTATTTGTCATCGTAAAAATCATTACTACCACAATAAGCTATCACCTTTCTGGTTTTGTTTTCTACCACCATGATGCTGCCATTGTTGATATTGATGGATTTAATTTTTGTTACATAATTTTTCAATATGGATTCACATTGAAGTTGTGTGTTATAATTAATGGATGAAAAAATACTGCAACTGTCTTTGTTTTCATTGATTAATTTCAGTGATAAATGTGGAGCAATATTGGGTAATTCTCTCTTTTTTAAATAGACATCTTCCGCTAAAGCATTTTCGATTAGAGCATCTGAAAATATGTTTTTTTCTTTAAAAAAATTCAACCAATATTTTTTACTTTTTTCAATGTTATTTGTTGATTTTTTAATGTTTAAACTTGTTGGTTTGTTAGGTATAATAGATAAAATGATGCATTCATTTAAACTAAGTGCTTGAGGGCTTTTACCGAAATAAAATACAGAAGCTGTGGCAACTCCTTCTATGTTTCCTCCATAGGGTAAAATATTGATGTAAATATCTAAAATTTCTTCTTTGCTGTATTTTAGTTCTAATTGAAAGGCCCTTAGCATTTCAAAAAATTTATTAAAAAAAGTTCGTTTTGCAGGGTGCAACAATCTCACAACTTGCATAGAAATAGTGGATGCTCCACTTACTCTTTTGTTTGATTTAATATTAGACAGCATGGATTGAACCACTGAAACAGGATTAACTCCACTGTGCCAATAAAAATATTTATCTTCTTTATTTAATATTACTTTTTTAAACAAAGGACTTACATCCTTCCAATGTGTTTTAATTCTCCATTTATCTGTTTTATTTAGAAAAGATTTTAGCAACTTGCCTTCTCTGGAATAAACAGATTGGGAATAATTTAAATCTACCTTGAGTGGAGCTATCGCATTAAACAACATGAACATTAAAACAAACACACTAAAGGTTTGTAAAAGTCTTTCTGAATAGCAAAGCAAACGGTTTAGAAACACATCATCAAAGATAGAATAGGAAATTTAATTTAAGAATGGATTTGAAAATTTCTTATCACTGATGAGTTGAAAATCTGTTAAAGTATTTAAAAACATTTTGAGTGCATACTTATCTGACTCACTTAAATTTAAAGACTTAACTTTGTTATTTTTCAAAAATTTATGGTCAAGATTAGGGTGTTTTTTAATACCATGACTATAATGATCTAGAACTTCATCTAATGTTTTGAATCTTCCATCGTGCATGTAGGGACCTGTTAATGCGATGTTCCTCAAACTTGGTATTTTAAACAACCCGTTACCCCTCCCATTGTCTTGGTAAACCATATCAAGTCCAATATTGGCAGTACCTCTAGGACCAAAATCATTTCCAGGTCCAAAACTTGAAAAACCATAAGCACCTCCTGGAAAATCTGGAGCTGAAAAATTATTCCCAGAATGACATTCTGAACATTTTAAATCGCTGCTGAAAAACAAATCTTTTCCTAACAATTCCACCGATGAAAAATCTTTAAAATCATTTAACTGTCCTTTATCAAACTTTGATTGTTTTGAAAAAATAGAACTGACAAAATGAGTAATTGCAGTTGATATTTTCTCTTTAGTAATCTCACTGCTGTTGTATGCTTTATTAAATAATTCCGTGTAATAAGTTTTATTTTTTAGTTTATTTACCAACATTTCATCACTTTCCATCCCCATTTCAATGTGATTAAATACTGGCATCAGAGACATTTCGAATGGAGATGTGGCTCTTGAATCCCAAAACATGTTGTTATTGTTTGCTGAATTTAATATTGCCATAGAATTCCTTGTTGTTAATTTATTTGCAAAACCTATACTGAACTCGGAGTTGTCTGCAAAAGCCAAGCTTTGTTTATGGCAGGTTCCACAAGATACAGAGTTATTAATACTTAAAGCTCTGTCATAAAACAACACTCTACCTAAAGCTATTGTGTGGTTTGTAATATTAAATGTTTGAGTAGATTGATCATTGATGATTGAGCTTAGATCTTTTTTTATTCCAGATTCTTCAATTTGCAAATAATCATAAGGCGTTGTTGGCAAATTAGGCGTTTCTGAAAAATTAGTTTTTGATTCTGGGATTTTATTACAAGCCACAATTGTAATTAAAGCCGAGATAAGGGACAATGAATAGAATTTTATTTGAGTCAATTTCATTGGAATAAGGTTTTGATAATCAAAGGTAATAAAAATAAATTAATTATCATACAATTTAAAATGCAGCATAATGCTTATTGGCATATTTATTCTAATAAAATTTTCGCTAAATCCGCTTAAATCCCTCCCAATAACTAAACTTGTTTCTGTAGAAACAGAAAAAACCTTATCTATATTATATTCAAAACCCCAATGCCAACCTAGCTCTAAGCTTTGTTGAGACACAGTTCTTACTTGAAAAACTCCTGAAAATGAATTGTCTGAAAACAATTTTAATGACGTTCCAAATCCATGAAAATAGTGCCAGTTTTTACGCAATTTGAATCTCCTATCGTAATCCACACTAAAAAACATGTTATCGATGGTGTTGCTCAAATTTAAGCCATAGCCCATTCTCAATCCTTTGTTATTTGCTTTATATCTTCTAACTAATATGCTTGCTGTAAATGTATTTGATTGCAAATTGTTCATTGGGATGATTCTGGAAAGCAAGGGATTTCCATCAAAACCCACGAATCTTGTTCCTTTTTTTTCTTTAAATGCGTTTACATCCAATATTGAGAAACTAAGGATAAGGGTCAAAGCGATAAAATGTATTAATTTCATATTAAAATTTTATTACAAATAAGATGGAAGAAGGTGCTACAGGGCTAATACTATTCACTATTTTATTTTCTAGCGTCTCTGTTGGGTCGTTGTTTATTCTTAATTCTCTTACTATTTTAACTTGATTAAAATACAAGTTTCCTTCAGTTTGCAAACTGATGTATTCATTGATTTTAAAAGTAATTCCACAAAATGGCCCCATACCAAATCCATTGCTTTTGTAACTTGAATAGGTTAAGATGGAGTTTACTCTGGTATCTGTTTTTGAACTGATGCTGTAATATCTCGCATCTGCTCCCCAATAAAATTCAAATTTATTTCCTAATGGTTTTCTAAATTCATATCCAAGTAGAGGTGACCAAGAATTTTCAATGGTACTTCTTGGTGTTGAATTTAAATTGTCATTGGTTCTTTTGTACAACATATTAAGCCCTAATCGAATTGCTCCTTTTTTTTCATTAACTGTGTATTTCAATCCAAATAGAAAAGGTTCTTCTTCTACTTTCATTAATGGACCATTTCCAGCAAATCGGCTTATGGCATTAGAAATGTTCATTAAAAATTCAAAATTACTTTGTTTTCTTGCTTCAAGGTCTTGAGAACAAGACTCTTTTATTTGTAAAAAAAACAGAATGCAAACAATTAATTTTAATTTCTTATACATGGTATGCGAATATATTATTTTTTTAATAAAAATTTGTTTTTCAAAAAATTAAGTCAGAAACAGAATTACAATTTGAATAACAATTTAATTATAGTAAAATTGCATTTTAATTTAAAATTAACACAAGCCTCCTTTAATGATAACCAAAGAACTCATACTTAAAGCCTATAAACACATGTGTCAAGCCAGAGCTATGGCTGATATTTATGAAAAAAATAGACCCATTACGAAATATGTTCATTCTACTTCGAAAGGTCATGAGGCAATTCAACTAGCTGTGGGTTATATATTACAGAGCATGGATTATGCTGCCCCATATTACCGAGACGAGAGCATGTTGTTGGCTATGGGTATGACTCCTTATGAGTTGATGCTTCAATTATTAGCAAAAGCCGATGACCCATTTAGTGGAGGAAGAACATATTATTCTCACCCTTCATTAAAAAGAGATAACTTGGTAAAAATGCCTCACCAGAGTTCAGCAACGGGCATGCAAGCTATTCCAGCAACAGGCATGGCTCATGGCATTAAATACAAGGAAGAACACGGCTTACTTCAAAACAACGAAAAACCAATTGTTTTATGTAGTTTAGGTGATGGTTCAGTGACAGAAGGAGAAGTTTCAGAAGCTTTGCAAATGGCTGTGCTTAAAGAATTACCTATATTGTTTTTAATACAAGATAACGATTGGGGAATATCTGCAAGTGGAGATGAAATGAGAACAATGGATGCTTATGAATTTGCTGCAGGTTTCAAGGGTTTAAAAAGAAGTAGAACAGACGGAAGCAATTTTATCGAATCTTATCAAGATGTAGAAACAGCAATTGAATGGGTAAGAAAAAACAGAAAGCCCTATTTATTACATGCTAAAGTTCCATTGTTGGGACATCATACAAGTGGAGTAAGAAGTGAATGGTACAGAGATGATTATGAAGAAGACATGAAAGACGATCCATATCAAAAAATAAAACAGAATTTGTTTGATTTAGGTATGGGCAACGATGAATTAAACTTAATTTTTGAAAAAGAAAATCAATTCATTATTGAGTCGTTTGAAAAAGCTGTAAATGCTGCTGACCCAAGTCCTGAAAGCTTGTATTTACATGAATTCGCTCCAAGCCCAATTACAGAAGAAATGGGAGAAAGAACTCCTACTGGCAAAGACCCAATTGTGATGGTGGATGCTGCATTATTTGCTTGCGATGAAATATTGAAAAAACATCCTGAAGCACTTTTATATGGTCAAGATGTTGGATACAGATTAGGTGGTGTATTCAGAGAAGCAGCAACACTTGCTAAAAAATATGGCAATGGCAGGGTGTTTAATACTCCTATTCAAGAAGCGTATATTGTTGGTTCTACTGCTGGAATGAGTGCTGTAGGTTGTAAACCAATTGTAGAAATACAATTTGCAGATTACATTTGGCCTGGTATCAATCAATTAGTTGAAGAATTATCTAAATCATGTTATTTAAGCATGGGTAAATACCCTGTTCAATCCTTAATAAGAATTCCTACTGGTGCCTATGGTGGAGGTGGCCCCTACCATTCGGGAACTGTAGAAAGTAGCATTTTGCAAATTAAAGGCATTAAAGTATGTTACCCAAGTAATGCTGCCGATATGAAAGGGTTGTTGAAAGGCGCATTTTATGACCCCAATCCAGTGGTGATGTTTGAACATAAAGGATTGTATTGGAGTAAAGTGGAAGGAACAGAATTAGCCAAATGTCCTGAACCAGATGAAAACTATATTATACCACTAGGCAAAGCTAGGATTGTCAAACATGCCAGTGAAAAATCAATAAATTACGGTGAATCTGTTGGAGTTATTACTTATGGTATGGGTGTGTATTGGGCATTAAATGCTGCAAAAAACTTTGATGACCAAATTGAAATATTAGACTTAAGAACATTAAATCCATGCGATGAAGAAGCCATTATGAATCAAGCTAAAAAACATGGTAAAATATTAGTATTAACTGAAGAAACCTTGAGAAATTCGTTTGCTGAAGCTATAGCTGGAAGAATTCAAAAAGAATGTTTTCAATATTTAGATGCTCCTGTGTTTACTTTAGGTTCAGCGAACTTGCCTGCCATTCCTTTAAATATAGGATTGGAAAAAGAAATGTTGCCAAACGCTGACAAAACCACTGAAATTTTAAGAGAACTCCTAGAATACTAATGGAAAATTAACAGTTTAAAAGTTTTAGAAAATTCGTTTCTAGAAACTTTAATTTGATAATTTCCTTCAGCTAATTGGCTAGCATTGATGGTATATCCAGACAATAAATTTTGCACATCCATTTGTTCATTGAATACTAATTTACCAATGGCATCGTACATTTCAATGTTAACACTGCCTTTGATGTTATTGAATGAAGCTGGGACTAATAAAGTAACAAAATTAACACTTGGATTAGGGTAAGCAATGACATCAAACCCTAAAGCATTTTCTCTAATGAGATCAACTGGACCAACAATTTTTTGATTATTTAATGCATTTGTTTGAATCAATCTGTAATAAACAGTATTTGCTTCACTAGATGATTTTAATTGATTGTCTATGAATTGATAACTTATTAGATTATTAGAATTCCCATTTGGAGCTAATGATTGAACTTGACCAGCAAACTCAAAATCAAAACCATTGTAACTTCTTTCAACTACATAATGTTTAACATTTATTTCAGTAACTGATTCCCAAGTTACCAAAGCAGTATTTTTCAATTGATTTGTCCAAGAAGCTTTTAAATTTATAACATCTAATGGCAAAGGGGCAATAGAACTAGCTTTAGTAAAATACTGAGTGTTTCCAGAAAAATTACTTGTGATATTAGCGCGATTAGACATCAATCCAAATGTACCAGAACTAACAATAGTACCTGCTGAATTTGAATAGGAATTTGAAGGAGAAGCATAATCCCAATATGAGTATAGTGAATTATCCAAATATGCAGTATTACTAGTACTTCCCCAATATCTTGAAAGATAATTACTGGTATTAATGTATTTAGAACCTTCTGTACTGGCATTATGTTGAAGTGTTAAGTCCACATCAGAACTCCCTGGAACTGACTCTAAAATATTCCAAGTTCTCTGAACAGATAATTCATTTAGTTCTAATGTATTTCCTGAAGTAGCATTTTCATAAACATGTTGGAAAACCCTTACAGCAAAGGTATCTGAAGAACCTGTATTGTTAATTCTTGCTGGAGTGTAATCAGATAAAGCTCTACCAACTGGGAAATCTATATTTCCATTAGAAGTTCCAATATTTTGTCTTATCAAAAAACCAGAAGTTGCACTCACACCAGCATTGGTGATAAAATATTTATTTTGATTATAACCTGTTATTACCCCAGGATAACCTGCTCCTAAAGTAAAATTATTATCATTTAAAGTCAAATGACCATTGTTAAATACTACGCTATCTCTTACTTTAACATGAGTTTGAACTACATTTACACCATTTGTGTTATCAATGTAAATATTGGGAAATGAAGCTACATTTGAACCTCCCACTAAATATTGTGAAGCAGTAGAGGCATAAGGAGCTGGTCTTGGTCTCAAAAAATGTATATTGCCATTTCCAGCAGTTCTTGCAACAGAATTGTTTACAAAAGAATCACCATAAAAAGTCAGTTTAGAATTTGTTGAAATGACTTTTAAGCTATCTAAGCTGCTGTTGTTATAAAAATTTCCAAAAACTCTTAAATCGGCATTGGAATGTATGTATAAATTACTTCCTGGATGCATCCTTAATTGATCTTGAGCTACCAAAAAATTTATGGAAAAAACCATAAAAAATACAAAAATGTTCTTTTTAATTTTCATTTATATTGAACAAAGAAAGTAAAATTTAAGATTAATTCCAAACAGTATTATATTTGCTATTTAATTTCACATTAACATTGAGCTCGAATAACATCGATTGGAAAACTTTAGCTAGACAAATTTCTCTTGTTGAAAACAATCATAAAGATGGTTTCGAAATCTTAAAAAAAATAACAGCCAACAGAGTGATCCCAATCATAGGTATCACAGGACCTCCGGGAGCAGGCAAAAGCAGTTTGGTAAATGCCTTAATTAGCAAAATGTTATTAGCTGGCAAAACCATAGGAATAATTGCTGTGGACCCTACCTCTCCATTTAATTTTGGCTCATTGTTAGGTGACAGAGTAAGAATGGCTGAACATTTCAACAATGCCAATGTTTATATACGTTCCATAGCATCAAGAGGAAGTCTAGGTGGGCTTTCTAATAAAATAACTGAAATTGTTGATGTGATGAAACAATACCCTTTTGATTATATTTTCATAGAAACTGTGGGTGTTGGTCAGAGCGAAGTTGAAATTGCTGGATTAGCTGACACGACAATAGTAACACTTGTCCCCGAGGCTGGCGATGAAATACAGACATTAAAAAGTGGCTTAATGGAAATTGCTGATATTTTTGTAATCAACAAATCTGACAGAGATGGGGCTGATGTGTTCGTTAAAAATTTAAGTGCATTAGTTCATCAACATCAAAAAAACAATTGGGAAATTCCTGTTTTAAAAACAATTGCTACAAAAAACTCAGGTACAGATGAGTTAATAGAAGCAATAAACAACCATCATCAATTGAATACAAACAGTGAGAGAAAATTGCAATTACTCAACGAAAAAGCTTGGAATCTATTGATTAACAAAATTCAAAAAAACATCAATAAAGACACATTTTTTCAACAATTAAAAAATGAACAAAACAAAACAGATTTTAATTTGTATCAATTCATAGAACAATACATCCAATGATCAGCATATTAAGTGGTTCATCCAGAAAAAACAGCAATACATTAAGAGTTGCTAAGGCCATACAAAAACAATTATTATCTAAGCAACAGGAATCAATAGTCATAGATTTTCACGGGTACGATATCCCTAATTTTAATCAAGAAAACATGAATAACAACGAGCTTTCTGAATGGATGAGTCGTGTTCAACATGCCATGAGTCATTCTGAATTGATTTTTGTTTTGTCTCCCGAATACAATTGGTTGCCAAGTGCTGAAATGATTCAATTTATCAATCAAACAACAAGCAGCCATTTTGGAACCATGTGGGAAAATAAAACATTTGCAATAGTTGGCACTTCAAGTGGCAGAGGTGGAAGATTGCCAGCAATTCATTTATCTAATGCTATTAACAAAATAATCAGTGTGTTTAATTACCACAGCATAGTGAGTGCTAAGATATTTGAATCTCAATTCACACCTAATGCTTTAGATGAAAATGGCAACAGCATAGGCAATAGTGAATACGATAAGGGTTTAACTCAATTCGTAGATTATTCTTTGTCCATTAGCCATAGGTTTTCAAAGAAATAATCCTTTTAATTTATATTTCTAGCTGATAAACTTTGGCTAGTAAAAAAAAAACCGTTATTTTGCACTGTTTTTTATGAAAAATGAAAAAGGCAACATGATGGTTGCAAAAATAATAAGTGAAATAGATGCTAACAGCGTTAATGCTGAAACTTTGATTCCAATGTTCAAGGAATTAAGAGAAATGGCTAAAGAGGAACAAGACCCACTTCTTACTCGTTCAATACGTTTAGTATATGAACACTTAGAAGCAAACAATGGATGGGAATACCAAACTCTTGAAGACAGCGATGAAATCGAAGAAAACTTAATTTATCTAGTGTCATTATATGCTAAAAGTGACAACAAATACAACAGAGATGAATTAAGAGAAATCGCTAATACCATGACTAATGGTTAGTCAAATTTGAACAAACTGAAACTAAATATAGCAACTTTTATACTGTGTTTTAACGCATTATTGCTTGCTTTTCCATTTTCAGCTATCCACCATTGCGACAAAGACAATCAACACCATTCTGAAAATAATGTTACAAACGACCATCATTGCGCTATTTGTGATATTACACCCCTAGGGCTTGAAACAGAACAACACACATTTGATTTCTCTCTTAATGCTTTACATTTTCAATTTTTTGATAGCTATCAATTAAATTTCCAAAACACAACACCTCAACAACATTTTAACAAAGGACCGCCTTCAATGATTTAATAACTAGTTTATTCATTAAATCATTTACAATTTTCACAAGGCAACTTTGCATAAAATAAAATATTACATTTTTTATATTCTTTTTCCATTTTCACTTTTATCTCAAAAAAGTGAATGTCAATTCATTGTCAAAGGAAAAGTACTGGACAGTTTAAAACAATCTCCACTATTTAATACTGAAATTCAAATCGTTGGAATCAATTCAAGTAAAGTATTTACAGACGATAACGGTGAATTTATTTTAACCAATGTATGTATTGGAAATTACGAACTACATGTACATCATCACGATTGTGAGCACTTAGACATTAAATTAAGTGTAAATAAAGATACTCAACTTATTATTTATTTAAATCACAGTGCTCATGAATACAAAAAAGTAACCATACATATTAAAAACAATTCAAATAGCAAATTTAAACCTAATATCAATACCATCAATCAAGGGAATAGCATTGCAGAGTTAATGGAAAACATCAATGGTGTTCAATTGCTTAAAACTGGAAGTAATATAAGTAAACCAATAGTCAATGGATTATCAGGACAGAGAGTAATCATGATTCACAATGGTGTGAGGTTAGAAGGGCAAAATTGGGGATTAGAACATGCACCAGAAATAGAGCCATCACAAATCAATGAAATCCTGTTATTAAAAGGCAGTGAAACATTAAAACATGCAAATGATGGAATAGGAGGAGTTATTATCTCACAATTAAGTGATTTATTTTCAATCCAGTCTCCATTCATTTCTGCTGGAACTTCATTTTCAACAAACAACCGAATGATTAGTCAAAACTTTGGATTTGGTAACTTGACAAAAAATAAAAATCCATGGTACTACAGAACACATGCTTCCATTAAAAAAAGTGGCAATGTCAAAACATCAGAATATTTTTTAGACAATACCGGCCAGCAAGAATGGAATGTGATGGCGCAAGTAGGAAAAGAATTCAATAAATTAAAAACTAATATTAGTTATACTCAATACAACAATAAAACAGGATTATACAGCGGTGCACAAATTGGAAATTTAACAGATTTATACAATCAATTTAACAATCAAAATCCACCTACATTTAATCAATTTTCGTATCAAATTAACAGGTCATTTCAAGAAGTTAAGCATACTACCATTGCTCATAAAACCATTTACCAATTTAATACCATGGAAAAAATGGAATTGAATTACAATTTTCAAAAAAATCACAGACAAGAATACGACCGACTAAGATCTAACAACAGTTATATAGGAGCAGATTTTAATTATTATTTGAGCACACATGCTTTGGAATTAAATTATTCTAAAAAACAATTTCATCAAGTTTCATTGTATTCAGGTTTTCAACTTTCATATCAACAAAATGCATTTGATGGGAGGTTTTTTATCCCTGGATTTGTTCAAAAAAGCTTAGGAGCCTATGTTGTTGCAGACAGGAAATTTAAACATCTAGACCTCGATTTAGGATACAGATACGACATTAAAACAATGCATGTGTATTTATGGAAACAAAATTCGTTAAGAGAAATACAAAAAGCATTTGATGGACATTCTTTTAACTTAGGAACAAAAAAACAATTGAATAAAAAAACATCAAGTTCTATGAATCTTTCACATCAATGGCGAGCTCCAGCTCCAAATGAATTATTCAGCAATGGATTACATCAAAGTTCAGCACGACTTGAGATTGGAGACTCCAGTTTAAATAAAGAAATCAACAACCAAATCAGTTTTTTTATTGATTTTAAAAACAAAAATTTTGAATTTCAAACAGAATTATATTATCAACAAATCAGCAATTTCATTCAAATTAGCCCTTCCCTACCAGCGGCATTGACTATAAGGGGCGCTTATCCAGTATTTAAATACCAAAATTACCAAACAAACATTGCAGGAAACAACAGTTTTATGAAGTACAAATTAAGTAAACTATTTACTATGGAGTCAAAATTTCAATACTTAATTGCCTACAGACAAAAATTAGATGAATACCTCCCATTTATACCTCCGATGAACATCAATAACAGCCTCATAATTCAATTAAAGAATGTTGAAATCACACTGGCACATCAATACGTTGCTGAACAAAAAAGATATGAAATTAATTCAGATTACATAGCACCTCCTAAAGCATATAATTTAATTAATTTCACTTGTGCTAGTCATTTCAACATAAAAAAACAAAAAATAAAATGTCAATTTTCTATTTTTAATTTAACAAACACAAAATACAGAAATTACTTGAACATGACAAGGTATTTTAATGACGAGCAAGGGATAACATTTTACATTAAACTTACAACCAAAATAAATAAATCATGAAAAAAAAACTCATCGAAATAAGTGTTCCATTATTTTTGGCTCTTGGTTTCTATTCTTGTAAAGAAGAACCACCAAAACCTAACAATCCTCCATCGAATGAAACAGAACTAATCACCACTGTTATTTTGGAATTAACAGACAGCTCAACTCAACAAGTAAAAACTTTTAAATTCAGGGATATTGATGGTGAAGGAGGCAATAATCCTTCTGTTTTTGACACCATCAAACTTGAACCAAATAAAATTTATTTCACTAACATCATGTTATTAGATGAATCAAAAAACCCTGCCGACACCATTTCTAATGATGTAAAAGAAGAAAAGAACGACCATTTATTTGTATTTAATTCAAGTAGCAGTCAAATACAAGTAACTGTTACAGACAAAGACGACAACAATTTACCTGTAGGGTTAAAAAGCAAATGGAAAACTTTTGGCCAAAGCAACAACATTATAAGTGTTGCATTAAAACACCAGCCAGGCATAAAAACAGGTGATGCTAATCTTGGTGAAACTGATATCGATATCAACTTTCCATTGATTATAAAATAAACGAATATACACACTGTTTTTAAAGCTCATTTCACAGTAATAAAACATGTGAAATGAGCTTTTTTATTGAATCAATTCTATAATAAAGCACTGTTAGATAGACTTTCAAATTTGTCAATAATTAATTTATTATCAAAAAATGAAGTTAATTTGCATTTGTTGATCGATAATAACTCCATTCAAAGAACTAATAATTTCGACTTTTTAAGGTTAGTTTTTGCCTATTTTGTTATTATATCGCATTGTTATCCTATCTGTGGGGAACACAATTGCGATTGGCTTTGCGAATTAAGTAAAAAGCAAATTTGGTTTTCGTTTATTGGTTTAAAAGGGTTTTTTGTCATCAGTGGTTATTTAATATTCAAAAGTTTAAGCCGTTCTGACAGTTTAAAAACGTACTTTTTAAAGCGTTTTTATAGAATATTTCCTGCCTTTGTAACCGTATTATTAATAACAGTTTTATTATTAAGTATCGTTTACAACAATGACACAACATCCTATTTTTATCAAACTTCTGTATGGACTTATGTTCCTATAAATCTATCTTTAGTATTTTATCAACTGAACATCATCAATTTATTTGAAACAAATCCATACCCATACATAGTAAATGGCTCGTTGTGGACCATTCCTTACGAAGTATTGTTTTATTGCTTACTTCCTTTATTCAAGTTGACTAATGAGAATAAAACTAAGCTTATTAGTCTAATGATTTTTACGATTTTAATATTTTCATCTTTTTATGTTACAACATCTTTAAAAAACATGACTTTAGGAAGTTATCAAGTCAATCATTTGATTGATTTAATGGCATATTTTCTATCAGGAATTCTTATCAATTTATTTAAATTAGAAACTCATTTATCAAACAACAAATGGATTCTTATTTTTATACTTCTCATTGTTTTTTCGATTTACTTTCATTTATTTGATTACATTAAATTCATTGCATTTCCTATAGTCATCATTCTTATTGGAAATAAAAGTTTGCCAATCATTAATCAAGTTTACAAGCGAATAGGAGATATTTCCTTTGGATTGTATTTATATGCATTTCCTATTCAACAAACTTTGTATTATTATTTTAAACTAAAACCAATGCCATTGTTTATTTATTCTGCATTAATAACAACTGTATTTGCAATATTGTCTTGGCATATAATAGAAAAAAGATTTATTAATAAGATTAAAACAAAAAAGCTCCAAGCCTAAATCCTAACAAAGGAACAAGGCCTTTGTATGCATAATCAAATTTATTCATTTGATAGTTTCTGTATTTAGCAAGATTCTCTCCCATTTTGATGTGATTATATCCTAATCCTAATTCAAAATCAATAAAAAATAATTTTCTAGTACAATGAAACAAAAGATTTAATCCAACTGTATTTCGATTTAATTTCTCTGAAAAAGTTTTTAAGGTATAATAATAAAATGGCGGTTGATAATCATACATGTTTTCACTAAAAGTCATTGTCATGTTTTGTTGAGTATAGGATACTACCCCGTATAAATTGAGTTTATCATTTGTTAGTTTTGAAAGCTTTTTTCTCCACTGTATATCTATCCAATAGCCTTTAGACTTATCGTGAATGTTTTGCATAAAACGACCATCAAAATCTAATTGATATCTTTTTTGATTGACATTGTGGTCACCATGAACTATTCCAATGCCTAATAAAAACTGATGTTGATTAAAATTAGATTTTCTAATGTAGTCTATTCCGAAAGTTTGATAACCAAAACGGGTTAAATTGACTCCAAAACCATTTTGATTAAAGTTGGCTTGGGCCTTAATATCAAACGAAAACAATATTGTAAATAAAAGAAATATAATTTTTTTCATTTGATTACCTTGTTTAACAAAAAAGAATTGGCTATTAAAGTATATGAATAAATTTCATTATCAATGCCTAATAAAAACTGATTTTTATTGGCAAAAGAGGTGAAATTACTCTCATTACTATTTGTAAAATTTAATAAAGTTCTTGAATTTTTACTAGGCTGATTTAAATTCATTAATTCAAAGGAATTGCTTAAGAAAACAAACATACTGTCATTTAAAACAGAAAAAGTTTTGGCTTTATTAGGGAAATTCAAATTAGAGAAAGTATTAAATTCATTATAATTGTTTAATTTTCCATTTTCTATTTGAACTTTATATCCTCTTATTAGATAGTTATTGATATATTTATTTTCACTATTAAAGTAAATACTATTTTCATTTGAAACCAATACAAATAAATTGTTTTTGTTTTTATGAAAATTAAAAATTGACTCAGATTTGGGCAAAAGATTTTTAACTATTGAATCACAATGAAATAGTGTATGACTAGAATTTCCAATTAAGGCAATGAATGAATCTTTAACATCAATAGTTTGATAATAACTTCTACTGTATGTAGCTATTATTTTTTTAAAATTTCCGTTGCTGTCATACAATTGTAAATCGTTAATTTTGTTAAGATAAATCCCGTTGTAATTAACTCCAATTAAACCAGTATTTAAACTGTTAATTCTATTGTCATTCTTATAACTAATAGCATTCTCTTTCCCACATGAGATGACAATAAAAAATAAACTAAAATAACACATTCTCATCTTTCGTAACTTATAATGGTTGTATTGACAGGTAATTTTGTCAATTGAGGATACACAGTTCCTCCATCTGGAGATTTGACAACAATATCAAAAGCATTTTTTTCTCTTTTTAACTCCACTGGAGAGCTTATATTAGAAAAATCTAATACAATAAAATCGCGGTAATTGTTGGCATAAACTTTTTTGTTTTTAATTTCAAAATCAATACAAGCAGGTATTTTATAAAATCCTAATTTGATAGGTTCATTTGGATTTTGGTTATCTATAACATGAATTCCCAAGCCATAATCTAAAGCTAAAATATAATTCTCCATAGTTCTAATTTGAGAAATTAATTTATTAGGTTGTGGAAGGGTGTAAGTACAAATATTGATAACCCCATTATCCATCAATACTGGCTTATATTTAGAGTAGATACCATAATCTACTTTTTCTTTTTTACAACTTAATAAAGCAAGGATAAAAAATCCTAAAAATAATCTTTTAGAAATACTCATAACTTCAAATTTAGTTTTTTATCTTTGAAAAAAAAATGAAAAAAATCATAAGCTATATTTATCCTGTGACTAAAAAAATAAAAACAGATAAAAATGGCTTAGTAGAAATCACCTACTACAACGGGAAAAAAATTTTAGACTCAGCCAATGCAAATTACTCGTATGGCAACCTTCAGAAAGTATTGAAATTTGGACTGAATAAAGTAAATTTTAATTCCATCAACGACATACTCATTTTAGGTTTAGGTGCTGGTTCAGTCATAGAAACTATTAGGCATGACTTTCATTCTAAGGCATCAATCACTGCTGTAGAAATAGATGCTAAAATCATTGATATTGCCTACTTAGAATTCAATTTAAATGACTTTTCGGGATGTAATATCATTTGTGATGACGCTTATCAATTCATCAACAATACTTCACTTAAATTCGACTTGATAGTTATCGATTTATTTATCGATGAAAACCCTCCATTATTTCTACAAGATATGGCATTTTGGGAGCGCATTCATTTCATTACAAACAACCATGCATACATCATTTACAATTCAAGCATGAAACAAGACAAGACAAAAGAATCAAAAGAAATAAGCGCTTATATTAATCAAGAATTTAAAACACAGATGTATGGAAAAGTTGAAAACGCAAATACAGTGTATGTGATGCAAAAAATCAATCAAGCTTGATTCTCTTAATAAAAAGAACTCTTTTTTTATAATATTCTTCTTGAGAATTTGATTCAATAACTCCTGCTTTAACTGAAGCATGTATGAAGTGTATTTTACCGTCTTTGTATTCTCTTACAATACCTACATGACCAACACTTTCGGATTGGCTATTGCGACCAGTAAAAAAAATCAAATCCCCTTTTCTTGCATGGGCAAAACTAACAAACTTGCCTATAAATGCGAGCGAACTTGACGAATGTGGCATTTTTTTACCTACTTGATTAAAGCAATATTGAACAAATCCACTACAATCGAAACAGGCAGGGGGTTTACTGCCGTAGCAGTATGGTTTTTTCAACCATTTTAAAGCAAATTGATAAACAGAATCTTTGAGTAAAGAATCTTTATTAACAATGGTATTAGAATCAATATGTAATTGATTTAAAACATTATTTTTATAACGCAAAAAAGCCTTCTGTTTTGAGATATTTGAGGATAATACCAACCCCAAAACGGCTAAAAACAAAAGGCTTTTATTAAATTGATTAGTATCTATATGAATCTTTTTTAAATGGTCCGTTTACAGTTACACCAATGTAATCAGCTTGTTCTTGATCTAAAGTTTCTAATTTAGCTCCTATGTGAGATAAGTGTAATGCAGCAACTTTTTCATCTAAATGTTTAGGTAAAACATATACTTTATTTTCATAACTAGATGAATTGTTCCAAAGTTCTAATTGAGCTAAGGTTTGATTTGAAAATGAATTACTCATAACAAAAGAAGGATGCCCCATTGCACAACCAAGGTTTACTAATCTTCCTTCTGCTAATACAATGATTTCTTTACCATCTACTTCATACACATCTACTTGAGGCTTGATGGTGTATTTAGTGTTGCCATAATTAGTATTCAACCAATTCATATCAATTTCATTATCAAAATGACCGATGTTACAAACGATTGATTTATCTCTCATGGCTTTAAAATGTCTGTCTTTAATGATGTTAACATTGCCTGTAGCAGTTACAAAAATATTAGCTCTTTTTACCGCTTCGTCCATAGTTACTACTTCAAAACCATCCATTGCAGCTTGTAAAGCACATATTGGGTCTATTTCAGTCACTAACACTCTGCAACCTGAACCTCTTAAAGATTCAGCTGAGCCTTTTCCTACATCTCCGTATCCAGCCACTACTGCAACTTTACCAGCCATCATGATGTCTGTAGCACGTCTTATAGCATCTACTAAACTTTCTTTACATCCGTATTTGTTATCAAATTTAGATTTAGTAACACTGTCATTGACATTGATTGCTGGCATTGGCAATGTGCCTTTTTTCATCCTTTCGTACAAACGGTGAACGCCTGTAGTAGTTTCTTCGCTTAAACCTTTAATTCCAGCTACTAATTCAGGATAAGTATCCAATACCATGTTGGTCAAATCACCACCATCATCCAATATCATGTTCAATGGTTGTTTATCTTCACCAAACCAAAGAGTTTGTTCAATACACCAATCAAACTCTTCTGCAGTTTGACCTTTCCAAGCATAAACTTGAATTCCTGCAGCAGCTATAGCAGCTGCAGCGTGATCCTGTGTAGAAAATATATTACATGATGACCAAGTTACCTCAGCACCAAGGGCTTTTAATGTTTCAATTAAAACAGCAGTTTGAATAGTCATGTGCAAACAACCAGCAATCCTAGCCCCTTTAAGAGGTTGTGAAGGACCGTATTCTGCTCTGATAGCCATTAAACCTGGCATTTCTGCTTCAGCTAATTTAATTTCTTTTCTTCCCCATTCAGCTAAGGAAATATCTTTGACTTTGTAAGGTACGTAACTCATTGTTTCTGTTGACATTATATTTTTTTACTTTTAAAATTACTGCAAAGGTAATAAAAAATAAGATAAACTAGGAATTTAGGAATGTAAAGTCAAAACTATAAGAAGATAATTTTGTACTATATCAAATTAAATTTAAATTTACCCCATGAAAAACAGCATTATTTATTCTATTGTTATTTTATCAGGCATTATATACTCATGCTCTGGCTCCAAAAAAGTAAGTAAAACAGAAGTGGTAAAACAAGATGTAACAGTGGTGAACAATTCAACTATAGAACAAGGTAAAACAATCTATGAAAGTAAATGCAACTCTTGCCATGCTCTTAAACAAGTAAATCAATACGATGCAGAAAGTTGGAAAAGCATAGTTCCAAACATGGTAGGCAAAACCAACAAAAAAGCAAAAACTACAGCGATAGATTCTTCTGGTCAAGTTGCTTTATTGCAATATGTGCTTGCCAATTGCAAAAAATAAATCAATCGATGTATTCAATGATTACTGAATAGAATTCATTAGTAGAAGAAATTGAATCCGTAATTTCATTGTATCCAGTATTTAATTCATTATTTTTAATTCGCAATAATCTTCCCTTTTTATCGTATTCCATCGTTTCAAACCCGCCTTCTTGGTTCATTTTTTCAATGAGTTTACCCTCTAAATTATACACAAAATCAATAATTTCATTTCCATTTCCAATGGTTTTTATCAACCTGTCTTCAAATAAAAAATATTGAAACTCTTTAGTAAATTTATCATACGTTAAAATGTGGTTTCCAACAGAATCATAACGTAATGTTTTCTCAGTAAAATAATTATCATTAATGATTTGAATTGAATCAATTTGCTGAGTATTTTTATAATAATAAGCATTAAATTCATTTTCTGAATTCTTATAAGTATGATTAACATGTAATACCTTGTTTAAATACAGATAATGCTTTTCAAATGAGAATTGGTTGTTCTCTATCAAGGTTTCTTTTATTAATTGGCGATTTAAGTTGTAATGAAATGAATGCATGGAATGAATGTAGTTGTTTTGAGAATGACTAATCGACTTTATATCGCCATGTTCATTGTATTCATATATCCATTTTTTATTTTGAAAAGTATCTATTTCTCTTTCAATTTTTGAAATTAGTTTTCCTTTATTAAAAGTCAATGTCTGTTTTAATACATATCTATTGGTATCCAATACTGTTTTATTCCCGTAATACATCAACTGGTTATAATTTTGATTCATTGAGTAAAGGTTTACTTTTTTTACTGCATCATTTGGTTTTAATTCCAATTGATTTATGTTTGACCAACTCTGATACAATAAATTGTTGTTTTGATTGATTTGATTTACAGTTTTTAGAATGTCAGAATTAGATTCAATATTTAATTTTAATAAAAAACCATAAGGCCCTGATGGATTAATGTATTTTTTTAACTCATCCAAAGAAAAACTAAAATGCAAAGACTCCCCATCATTGAAATGATGACAAGGCTGGAAAGCTGGCATTATATAATAAAAATTAGCCCCATTGAATCCATACATCCCATGTAAATTTGCATTAAACTCTTTTAATTCTCTGGTTTGTTTTTGGGTCGAATATTCATACTCTCCTATTGTTAAATTAGGCATAAAAAATGGCGTACTGAAAGGTCTTTCCATTGTTGGCACATTGAATTCTTCTGAATAATCATCATTGTCGGATTCTTCATGATTCATTTCAACTTCTATTTGGCGGACATCCTCTTCATAATCTGGGGCTTCTACTGCTCCATAAGCAATATCATCTCCTTTTTCTTCTTGTATTACCTCAACCTTTGAAACCGATGGGCTCATGTCATCATAGTCGTCATAACCGCTTTTGTACAACTCTTGATATTTTACAATGTATTGATTGTTTTTATAAGCATTATTAATTATCTGATTAAAATTGACAAGCGAATTGGCAATAAACACATCGTTTGTTGTATATATTTTACCTGTTTTTACATTAAAATATTCAAGTACATTGTATCTCAAGTTGGTCATTCTTCTACTGTTTTTAACAGTAGTTGAATATACATAGGTAACACCTACTGTAAGCACATCGTTAATTAATGAGCCTATGTATGCATTGACCTGTGTCACATTAGGAACGTACAATGATTGATTAAAATCACAAGTCATTAATTGTTTATTCCCTTTGTCTTCATTGTTTTGGTCGTATGCAATTTCAGCATTGATTGCATGCTTGCTCATTAGTTTCCTGAATTCTAGAGAATTTAAATTCAATACCATTTTAGTATGATAATATTGATTTAATTTAGATTGAACTGAAGTGTCTTTAATGTTCATAAAGTATGGAACTCTCATGTACAGTTCTCCATAATCTATACAAGCATTTTCTTCCATTACTACCTCTTTAAAATCATAAGATATCATTTGATTGTTGAATAAATCTATCTTTGAATTGTATTGCGACATCAAAGGCATGATATAACACGCAACTTGAAACATCAAAAGAATCGCTTTTTTCATTTTTAAAAGTTGTTTTTATTTAAGTAAATAATCAGTGAGCTGTTCTGTTTTATGTAAGTGTAACTTGTTCTCATTTTGTATTTTTTATACACATTCAATGAGAAATCCTTGACATTAAATTTAATTTTATTTCCATTTATCATCACTTCATAATTATTTTTATCCTGTGTAACAACATCCAATTTCATTGAAAGAATTAAATTGTTATCAAACATAAATGACATCCCATTAACATTGATATTTGATTTTTGAAACGAAGTATCAAATACATCTAATGGCAATTTAAAATGTGCTTTTTTGCTTTCAATAGCATAATGAGTTGAACTGTATCTATACACATTTAAATTAGCATAATTTTTCATCAATTGATATTGATCCGTAGAATCTGTTATTGTATTGACTACATTTTTTTTAAATGAAACTACAGATGCGGTATCCAAATCAAAATGAATATCTGTCCCAGTAATGTATGAAGGAGTAAAGCAAAAACCACTTGGTTCATTTATCACAAGACTGTCATTAAACAAGGTGATGTCTTTTATATTAAATGCCATTTCAGAGTATAATTTATCTCTTTGATACCTACCATCTGCTAAGTAATTATTTTTTCTATCCATCAAATCTACTGGTTCAATCAGGTTTTTAGAACATTGATAAGACAATCTATCTACATTAATTTTCAAGTTATCCTTATTGCCAATTTGTTGATATTCTATTGGCACACTGATGTTATTTTTTAAAGGAGTAAAACATGAATTTATATAGAATCCATTTAATTGAGATTTGAAAAACAATCTACTTTTAGCCTGTAAATTGAATTTAATATTCGATTTGTTTTCTGATGTAATTAAATTTGAAAAACCAAGTATGGATTTATTGTTGTATTCCGAAAACACATTATAATAGTTACTAAACCAATCAGTATTGCTTAACTCTTCCCATTGATTTATTTTTTCCGGTATTTTAACATCCGAATTTTCACAAAAACAAGTGTTGTAAAAAGACATTTGATTTTGTTGTCCATGGATAAAACCCATTTGAATGTATGGAATACCAGCACTATCATAAAAATACCACACATGGTTTTTATTACCCATTACATAATGTCTTTTTTCTTTGGTGTTCCCATTTTCCCAATAAATTATTGATTCACCATTTAAATCTCCATTTGAATATTGACTTTCTTCTTCCAAAGCACCATTTGGGTACCAATATTTATAAATCCCATCATAAGCCCCCATTTTATAAAAAGCTTGTGTCTTTTTATTGCCATTTTCATGGAAGTTGATGTATTCACCTTCTTGTAGGTTTTTTACTCTTGCATAAGATTCCAACAAGTTTTTATTTGAATGATATGACTTATAAAAACAAGTATCGCCCGAATACAACAATTCTAACCTTAATGTATTAGGATATTTGTAATATTTCCATCGCCCTAATTTGCTTTCATTGTTAATTTCTCCTTCTAAGATTTTAGTCCCTTTATTGCTCAATAAACTAAATTTTGAATTAGTACCAGGTTGATTGTTGATTAATTCTATACAAGTGGAATTATCGTGGTAGTTCAGCCTTAAATATTGAGTATTATATGAAGTGTTTTTGACATTAAAAAAAGGATTTAATTCTTCATAATTTAATGAGTCAAAATTTAATTTATTTGCATCGGTATTGGATAGAATAGTTTTGTATATATTTTGTTCATCCTGTTTACTTAATTTAGAATTAGTGACTATATGACCTGCTGGATCCCAAAACAATTCAAAGTTAGTAGAATCAAAATAGGAATGATTTTTTAATAACATAGGAGAGCCGTTTTTATAATACGTTAATTCTAAACCTATATTACTATTAAAATGACCACTCATTTCTCTGTAATGTTGATCTT
>CAYVDH010000028.1:0-25879 GCA_964450355.1 uncultured Flavobacteriaceae bacterium | reverse complement strand
TTTATTAAATCATTTATCATTAAATATCTTTCTTCTTTATTTTCTTTCCATTTTATTGAATCAAATTGAATGTTTTCCATTTGACAAGAATTTAAAAGAAAAAATAATACAATGGTATAAAATATGTAACTAGTCATTCTATCTTTAACACATTCATAATTATAAACCATAAACAACTACAACAACTGAGTATAAAACGCCACAAATTCTCTTAAGATGGAATAAAAATCATGCAGTTCGAAATACATAGGGCTTAAACCTTGAACGGATTTAAAACCAGCCTTTTTGTATAACATCTTGGTTCTGCTTACATGATAATATTGTGAAACCACTATTATTTTACTTTCTTTAGTTAGAAATTGGCTCGTATTTCTAACAGTTGCTCTTGTGTTATAACCACCATTATCTACCAATATCAAACTGTCTGAAATACCATTTTTCATGTAGTATTCTTTCATTTTATCTGCTTCGAAATGACCTTCTTTGCCTTTGCCTCCACTTACTATCAGTTTTTTTACTTTGCCATTTTTAAACAAGTCTAAACCACATTCCAAACGTTTTTCTAACCGCACAGATATACTTCCATCTTCGTTTACTTTATTTCCTAAAACAATTGCTACATCAGCTTGAGTTAAATTATTATTCAAACCATCATAACTAATAATTGATGTATGAATGAGAAACCAAAGGAAACAAAACAGAACTATTTTTTTTAATCTTTTTCTAATCATTCGATTTGAATCATGACGTGTTTTATTTTGCCATTAATATCTGTTAATTGAATCATGTACATCGATTTCTTTAATTGAAATTCTGAAAAATCAATGCTATTTTGATCTTTTGATATGGTTTTGTTGAATATCCATTTTCCTTGTAAATCATACACACCTACCTTCAATAATTCATCTGTGTCAATGTGTAATATCCCATCTGTAGGGTTGGGATATATCAATGTCTTTTTATCATAAACATTATTCATGTTATTGTTTTGATTAGGACATGAAATTTTGGTGGAAATACACAATGTATCGTAGCAATTTCCAGTGTCTTTAGCTATGGCACAAATGTTATATAATCCAGTATCTGCAAATGTAATGCGGTATTGAATGCTGTCGTTTTCAATTTGTGTTTGATTGAAACTCCATTTAATGGATTCGATGGGTTCATTAGAAGACAATTTAAATAGTTTAGTTTTGCAATTGCTGGTGCTTTCTGCAATTAAGCTTTGCAATGCAAAAGTGCATTTTTTAGGTTCGTTAGTACATTGAATTGTGATATCAAAATTTGCGGTATCGGAACATCCTATTGAATCATAAATGATTAATTTAGCTTGGTACATGCCATTTTGATTGTAAGTATGAACTTCATATAAATTTAAGGAGGAATCACCATCGCCAAAATACCACCTTGATTTTTTTGTATTTTTACTCACCAAGGCATTAAACTCCATTTCATTACATGAATAACTTAATGTGTCTGCCGATTGTATCCCTATTTCACTCAATTGGCAAGGATTACTGCAATTAACAGTGACATTGGTGCAAATAGAATCAACACATCCATTGATATCGGTGATGTAACCACATACCTTAAAAGTACCATTTTGGGTATAAAAATGTTTTGGTTTTAAACAGGTACAAGAATTCCCATCACCATAAGTCCATTTGTAGGATTGAATTGTTCCAGCAGTTGTTGTGTATTTAAATTGTTTATAATTACAAGTGCTAATGTTGCTATCTAAACCCACGGTGCTAAATTGAACAAGACAAGGCGGCTGCGCATGTATCATGGATGTACAAGCTAAAAAAAAAAAAAAAAAAGTATTTGTATTTTTCATACTAACTAAAACACAAATATCAGTGAAAATGTGGTATGAATAATTAAATTTATTTTTCTAAAATAATAATTTTAAAAAATTATTTTTGCAGGAATGGAAAAAATGAAAATTTCGGTAGCTGAAGGAGATGGCATAGGTAAGGAAATCATGGATGCAGTGTTGTCAATTTTTGATGCTGCACAAGTGCCTTTGGATTATGATAAAATAGGCATGGGAAAATCAATTTATGAAGCAGGTCATGGTTCTGGCATGACTCCCGAAGCCAAAGAGAGTGTAGAAAAAAATGGTGTTCTTTTCAAAGGACCAATGGAAACACCTAAAGGCAAGGGAATAAAAAGCATCAATGTGACAGCTCGTAAAGTATGGAATACTTATGCTAATCGCAGGCATTTTAGAAGCATCAATGGCGTTGAAACAGTATTTTCTAAAGCTGGAATTCCCATAGACATTACCATTGTTCGTGAAAACATTGAAGACACTTATGGCGGTATCGAACACTTTCTTACTCACGATGTGGCCTTGTGTCGCAGATTCATTACCCGCCCTGGGTGTGAACAAGTAATTAGATATTCCTTTGAATTGGCTCGCAAAGAAGGATTTACAAAAGTTACTTGTGCTCATAAAGCCAATATCATGAAAATAACCGATGGTTTGTTTCTCGAAACTTTTCAAAAAATTGCCTTAGAATATCCTGAAATAGAAATTTCTGACATCATAGTGGATGATTTAGCCATGAAGTTAGTGAGATATCCTCAACAATTTCAAATCATCATAATGACCAATTTACAAGGAGATATTATTTCAGATTTATGTGCAGGATTGGTTGGAGGATTGGGATTCGCGCCTTCTACAAACATTGGCGATAACATTTCTATTTTTGAAGCTGTGCATGGAACAGCTCCAGATATTGCTGGCAAAAACATAGCTAATCCTACTTCCTTATTGCTTAGCGGTATCATGATGTTAAGACACCTGTCTATGAATGAATATGCTGATAAAATAGAAAATGCATTGTTATATACCCTTGAACAAGGAGTTCACACTGGAGATTTTGGTGACAAAAACATACCAACCTCAGATACCACACAATTTGCCAATGCCATTATTAAAAATTTAGGGAAAAACCCGGTAGTAAAACCACAAAGAAAAGCCAGTAATGAAGTCAATAAATTCCATTTACCAGAAAAACCAAAAGAATTGATAGTTCGATATTCACCAAAGCCAGTTGAATCCGTTGTAGGCATTGATTTGTTTGTAGAACATACCTCTCAACCTCAAACATTGGCCGATACTATTCAAAGTTTTTTGCCCGAAGGATTAACAATTTCTACTATCACCAACAGAGGTACTCAAGTATGGCCAAGTGGTTCTATTTTTACTGAATGTGTCAATCAATTTTGTGTTCGTATAGAAAGAAATGAAAAATACCAAGGTGAACTTACACGCAAATATTTAATGAATTTAGCTTCTAAAATTGCTGAAAACACTGAAGTCTCTTCTACTGAAGTGTTGTTGCAAATTGATGGAAAGAAAATGTTTTCTTTAGCTCAAGGGCAGTAAAATTTAGTCTTTTAATTCAAAAACATAAGTCATGTCAAAGCGGTAATTAAAATTAGTTAAGTCCAAGACAAATGATTTTCTTTCAGCACCAAAATACAATTGATTTTCTTTATTGATTAAGTAAAAATTTAAGTAATTTTTTAGACTTGTAATATTTATAATGTTATTTTCTAGTATGATTTTACTCATCATGGCTTTACTTTTTGAATAGCAATTCATTGACATTACCTCTTGAATTTTTAATCTTGATTCATCTGTTAGCTGTGAAACAATTGTCAATGAACTAAGTTTCTGTTTATCTATTTTCAAAAAAAGCATTTCAGCGCTGTCTTTATTTTTGATTATAAAAGAATAATTACCTTCAAATAAAAGCTTACCTTCATAATACTCTTGATAAGGATAATATTGACTTTTTTGTTTTTCAGAAATTGATTTCATCATGATTGGCTGATTAAACCCCATTTTTTTTAAGTCATTAACAAAATAACTATAAACTGAGTCGAGAGAAATTAATTTCTTTATTTGTTTTTTCCCCCTTCCTTCATATTCAATTTTTTCTGAAACAGTAAAATTTACAAGAAAATGGTCTGGTTTAATAATTGTATCATAATAAACATGGTGTGAAACTGTTTTATTATACTCTGATTGTGAAATCAAATCATGATAAATAAGTATAAAAACAATGACGGTAATAACTCTCATGAATTAATAACGAAAGTTCATTTGTTTTATTATTTTAAAAATTACAGAAAAAAATTTACAAAACTTTCATCAAACCTAAAATCAAAGCCAGTTGGACAATGAATATAACCAATCCAAATAATACTCCTTTTTTTCCTGATTGCATCAATTGATTTAAACTGATTTTTAAACCAATGGCAGCCATGGCTATAGTCAATATTATCTTGCCTATGAATTCCATGGAATGTATAAGAGGCTTGGGAAATGAAATGAATGACCCAATAATTGTAATTCCTATGAAACTCCATAGATACCAAGGCAACTTAAACGATTGAACTCCCCTGTTTTTGCTTTCTTTATTGACCAAAAAACTAAATAAAATTAATCCCGGACTTAATAATGCTACTCTAGCTAATTTAATTGTGATGGCTGTTTCACCTATTTCATTATTCAAGGCATAGGCCGATCCAGCTACATTGCCTACAGAATGCAAAGAGGCTCCCAATACCATGCCTATATCTTTGTTTGTGAAATTTAAATTCATTAATAAATAAGGTAAAATTAACATCCCAAGTGTACCCATTAAATTAACTACTGCCATGGAAATACCTACACTTTCTTTGCTTTCTTTGGCTACTATAGGTGATAAAGCAGCTATAGCTGATGACCCACAAATGGCTGTTCCAAATCCAATTAACCATCCTGCTTGTTCAGGACATTTAACTTTAATAGCAAAATAATATGTAAACAAAACAATGACAACTACAACTATCAACACAATAAAAAAACTAGAAATTCCTAACTTATATAATTGATTAAAATTAATACTAAAAGCTAAAAATAAAACCGAAAATTCTAACAATTTACTGCTTGTAAATACTATTCCAGATTGAAAGTTAACAGGAAGTTTAACTGTATTTCCTACTAATATCCCAATCAACAACGCCAACAAAATGCTGTTAAGCCAAGATGGAGTGTATATAGAAATTACAATAGAAAAAACTCCAATGATAGAAGCGATTAAAAACCCTTTTATTTGTTTTTTTAAGTCTATTAACATTTATTTGGCTATCTCGCCTGTCCATCCTATGATACCACCTGTAAGATTATAAACTACTTTAAAGCCTGCTTCTATCATAGCATTTGCTGCTCTGCTGCTTCTAGCTCCACTACGGCAATACACTAAATACGTTTTAGTTTTATCTAATTTGTTTAATTCATCTTGAAAATTACTTCCATTGACATCAATAAATAATTGAGTTCCTTTGATGTACCCCTCTGCAATTTCACCTGGAGTTCTAACATCTAAAACAAGGGTATTGCTGTCTTTTTGCAATGTAATAAACTCTTGTTGTTCAATGTTTTTTACAGTTGGTTTTTCTTCGTTTGGCAATGCAGTGATACTTGTTTCAATTGATTGAGTTATGGCAGTGTTGTTATTACAAGCAAACATCACTGAACTCATACTTAATATGAATGCTAATTTTAATTCTTTAATATACATTTTATTTTTTTTAGATTTACAAAAATAAGGCAAACAATTTATAATCTTATGTAACTTAAGTTACTTTCAGTTAATTGGTATTTACTCGTTGATTTTATTTTTAAATGCTGTCAATAGTTTAAATTTATCTACAATCAGTAACAATAAGAATGAACTTAATGCGATTAGAAAAACCAAAACATTTATTTTAATAAAAAACTCAATGCTCCATTCTAATGCCACTTTGATTCTGTGTAACAAACTTACCTTTACTTCTGTCTCTCCTTCGTACATAGAAAGTTTGATGGTACAAAATTCATTTTCAGAATCAAAATTCCCTAATTCAACACCTAACTCCTGAGCTTTCTCTTCAATTTCCAGTATTTTATCATTCAAGGCAACAAAATCGGTAATTTCACCTCCTTTAGATTTTAGTTCATTTAACGATTGTAATGTTTTTTCAATGGATGCTTTTTTAGCATTGAGCTGCCTGTATTCGTTGGTTTTATCTACCTTAGTTATTTCAGTGGCTTTTAGCTTACCTATTTTTTTCAATTCGGTGTACAAACTATCAAAATAAATAGGATTTACTCCTATCAACAGATGAATTTGTCTGCTGCCTTTTTGACCAAGATTTTGTTCATATTGAATAACTGCATCAAAGGATTTTGATTTTTCTTTTACAGATTTTTCATCTTTTTCAAATTCTGAAGTTTTATTTTTTATCGAAGCAGTTTTTTCGTACTTTTGGTTTGATGCCATGTTTGATGCTGCTTGTACATCGTTGTTTTTTATGGACATCTTTTCTGATGCATAATTTTTTCTGAGATTTTCTATTTGACTAAAAAAATTATCGCTGTAATCATTGTTGTTTAATGCTTCTGTGCTTACATATCCATATATAAATCGAAATAAAAACAAAACAGAAAACAACAAAACAAACCATTTGATTATTTTTTTAAATCTGGTTTTAAATGAATTGGACATATAATTTTATAACTTAATTAAACAAAACTAAGTAAAAGAAAGATGTAATCAATATAAAAAATCAAATTGAATCCTTTCAGATTCATAATAAACTAAATTAACAGTTGATTTATTGCCAAACTTATTTTCTTCGCATCAGTTAAAGTCATCATGTGAGAAGCTCCAGGTATTATAACATCTACTTTTTTAATGTTTTTAATTGGAATTGTGTGGTCATTATCACCATGAATGTGGTATATGTTGTTTGAATTTGTAGTTCTTTGCCAATTCACTATCAGTTCAACTGTTCGTTTCATGTACACTTTATCTTTATTCTCCAACATGGATTTAAAGGTTGTTTTATGTTTGTTTCTATCTGGTTCTACTATGGGTTGTAAAAATAATGCCCCATGTTTAATCCAACTTGAAGGGAAAGCTTTATACAATGGAAAATGTTTTTGAAATGAATATTTATTTGGCAATTCATTCGAATTTTTAGCACTTGATATGATGATGGTTTTAAGTGGATGAAGAATTTCGCTCAATTCCACACATATCATTCCTCCTAATGATACACCCAGCAATATAAAGGGTGTACAAGTATCTATTTGTCTTGAAATTTCTAATGCAAAATCTTTCATATTCATGCCCGATTCTGGGGTTCCATATTCAATGACTTTCAGTTGGTAATTTGCATTTAATTTTATAGAATCAAAAATTCTCTTATCAGATCCTTGTCCTGGTAAAGCATAAACAGTAGTTATACAATTACCATTTAAGAATGAAAAGATTGAAATTATAAAAAAAATAGGTTTCATTTCTGAATACATTAAACGCACTCAATTTGTGTAAAGTTACAATTGACAATTAGAATGACAACTGCATAACTTCATTGATTAAGGGAGGTAATTCATTTTCATCTACTTCATCAGAATAATGACTAAGCACGCAGGCTATATATTTCCCTCTAACTAGACATGATACATAATAAATAATCAATGTATTGTCTTTATTTTTATCAGAATTAGGCATATGCAATTTAAATGTAACTTTTAAGGCTTTTGTTTTGTTTTTTTCAAAAAGAATATCTACTGTGTCATTTTGCACTATTTCTCCAATAGATTTATCTGCAGTTAACTCATATTGCTTATTTAAAAATTCTTTTGATCTATTTTCATTTCTAAACAAAGCCCAGTTCATTTGACCAAGAAAAGGACATTGTACATTATGAGGTCTCTTCCAATTGCAATTGAAGTCAAAAATCAAGGTTCTTCCTACAAAATTAATGCTATCTAATTTTGTTTCAGAGTATGAACTTTTGGGTATTGTATTTTTTAAAATGGCTTTTGCAAAGGCATGCTCAAAGTCAATATCTCTAATTAAAAACGTTTGAAACCCAATGATGCTTATTGAGTTTTCATTGCTTGGAAATAAATAGTATATATCTGATTGAAAAATACTTTTAGTTTTCATTTGTGTATCAACAAATAATTTTCCTTTTTTTAAAAAGGGGTCTTTAATACTCATTCCATTGGATTTGATTTGGTATTGTTTTTTAATTTTATTGATATTATCTTGGTTAAAAGAGAAATTGTATTGAAATACAAACACATTGTAACCTTCCACTTCATAAAAAGTAAGCTCCTTTTGAATTATTCCATGTGTTGATGTGTAAATAGAATCAATTAACGTTTGAGACCACGCTTGTATGACAGACAGGTGAAAAACAATGATAAAAATTAAATTTTTCATGTGCTAATTATTTCATTTGTTAAACCCAGAATCCGCATTAGAATTCTATTACAAATAAAAAATGCTGCAAACTCAAGCGTCTTCTCGATTTTATTCTTTGAAATAGCATTGCTATTCCTGCATCATAAAATCTTGCGAGGACTCTTGATTTTATTGCCTTTTTTATTTTCATAACTAAACCTAATGCGGAATCTGGGTTAAAACTAAAAAAAACGCAATAGATACTGTATCTATTGCGTTTTTTTATCCTTGTGATATTAAATTTTATTTGGAAATATTCAATGTTTTTACAACATTGCCTTTCTCCGTTTTAATTTTAATTAAATACATGCCAGAATTTAAAGATTCTGTATTGATGTGAGCATTTAAACCATTGATTTCAGCATTTAAAGTCATTAATTTTCCGTTGATATCTACAATTTCTATGCTTTGAATCTCAGAACTAGAACTGATATCAACGAAATTTTTTGCTGGATTAGGGTACAACACTACTGATTTTTCAAGTTCACTTTGATTAACTCTAACAGTTTCATCGTCTATGATAGTGATTGTATGTACACTGTCTGCACCAATAATTGTTCCATAAGCATTACCTCTGATAACCCAAATGATGGTTTCAGGTTGTTCTGATAAAATGTCATCATTAAGTTTCACCTTAATAAAGGTACTAGGTTTGCTTGGTGTTAAAATAAATGTTCTAGTTAAGTTTGATTGATAATCTGTGTTTCTAGAGGCTGTTCCACCTTTAATTTCGATAGTGATTTGTTGATTGTTGGTTAAATTATTTCCAACTAAGAAAAATCCAACAGTACTATCGCGGTATTCAGCAGTTTGAGAACTGGTAGTAGTGAATGAAAATTCAGGTACTACTAACTTAGTTATATCGGTCAATCTTCTTGGGAAAATCATGTAATTAGAAGTATAAGGATTAGTTGCATCTATTTGTCCTCCTAATCCAGTTATGTTTAAGAATCCTAAAGGTGCAGGCGTTCCATCTATATCAGTATCACTATCAATAAGTACAGTAAAGGTATCGTTTTGATTTTTTACTTTAACAGTTGCAGTTGTATTTGCGCTTAATGCAGAACTTGGCCATTGGGTGGCATCTATTAATGTAACTAAGTTTAATCTAACCAATTTAGATTCAGTAGTCTCATTCAATACATTTACTGACAACGGATTTCTGATGGTACCAGAACCTAATTTTATGACAGTATCAATCGCTTGTAAATAAGCCATGCCATCTATTTGACCTACTGTTCCTGATATTAGCACACTATCTCCTTCTGTCATACTAGCCCCTTTATTTCCTAATATAGATTGAACTCTAATTCCTCCAGTTCCATCTATTACTGTGTATTGAAATCCAGTTGGAGTGCCTATAGGTCTCATGTTGATGCCATGAACAGAACCACGAATTCTACATTTAACATTTAAACTGTCTATTATTCCTGTATTAGATTTAAAAGTTGTAATTTTAGAAATGTTATATTCAGGTAAATCATCGTCTTGAATGATGATTTTGAAAGTATCTGGTAGTCCTATTTTTGCATTGGATTGTGATGAAATAACAAACGTGGCTGTTTCTGTTTTCTCAAAAATACCATTATCTAAAATTGGAACGGTAACCACTATGCTATCAGGATCAGTTTTTGTTACATTAAACAACTTAGAAGTAGGGTTGTATGTTAAATCACTACCTTCGGTTGTTGTACTTTTTGATGCTAAGTATCTAAGTGAAATATCGCTTTGATTGTTGTTTCTTCCAGCAATGTTTATTCTAATTTTAACACTTCCATCTGTTTCTTTTATTGTTTTGGATTTGGTAGCAAATGAATACACAGGTGGTGCATCATTGTCAATAATGACCAATGTAAATAATGAATCTTTTCCTACTTTAGCTGGATTAGTCGGTTGTCTGATGACAAGCACAACGGTATCGTTTCTGTCTTCTTTTAATTGCTCATCGATGATGCGAACAGTGAATTCTAAACTATCAGTTACTTTTCCTCCAGCAAACTGAACAGTAGTATCAGTATTTGATGATCCAATTTTAAAATCAGCAGGAATATAAGTGCTGTCAGATTTTGTTTTAACAGCAACTTTGAATGCTGTAGGGCTGGCAGAACCTGTTGTCATTTTAACTCTAACTTTAATAGTTCCAGCGGCTTCGTTTACAGTTACTCCTTTTGAAGTAAAGAAAACTGTAGGTATATCGTTGTCTGTGATGTTAATTGTATGTGTTGTTTGAACCCCAATATAACCATTCACTGCAGAATTTAATTTAATAGCAATGTCTTCATTTGATTCACTTAAATTGTCATCAAAAATATTCACTTTGATGGTATCAGCTGCATCGCCATAAGGTTTAAAAACCAAAGGTTTTGAATTGTTATATGAATAATCACTTGGTGTAGAAGCAGAACCCGCTACAACTGATGATGACACTTTAGTACTGTCATTGTTGCCATAGAATCTTCTTACTACAAGTTTTAGTGTTGTATTTGATTCAGTTACTGTGGTGTTATTTATTGCAAATTCAATTTTAGGAGCAACAAGGGGTGCATACGTATTTTGAATTTTTATTGGATTAACGGTTCCTCCTTTTGGATTTTTTGTTGAATCATTTCCCCAAGTTGCATCAGTTTCTGTATTGGTATACACCAGTGAATCACCTGTTAAATCTCTGTGTTCAATTTTTTTAATTCCCCTTGTCAATGTATTTGGAACGATGGTTCCCCAAGAACCTGAACTACCATTTACAAATGTGGTGTACCAATATGGAGTTTTAGTAATTGATTGACCTTCGGATTCGGCATAAGTAATAGATACTGGTCTGCTTGAGAATGGTGAAAGTGTATCATATAACAACACTAAATTTTTAGCTTTGGCATACGATGTTCCATAAATTCCTGTTCCATTGTTTGCTCCAGCAGAGGAACTGAAAGCCAATACTTTGATGGAGTCTTGTAAATATACTTTTTTTATCTCTTGTGTTCCTGTATCTATTTTTTGATAAGCTATGATAGGATAAATGTAATTTCCTGGAGTGAATCTTGAGTTAGATGAGTAAACTCCACCAAACCAACCTGTGTAATTTCCTAAGTTAGTAGCTGTAAAAGTATCATGATTTCCCGAAGTACTCAAACTTGGACCTGTAGTATAAACCCAAGATGCATTTTTAGTAAGGAAAAGAGAATTACCTGACCCAGGATTGTTAGAAGTGGATGAAGTATCTGCTATGGTGATGAATTTTGTAATGTATTTGTATTTAGCTCCAGGAATTAATGCATTCAATGAAGCATTGAAAATAATTGGCAACCTTGTAGAATCACCTGAACCGCAAAATTTAGGAACGAATAATCCTACAGCACTTCCAGCAGTAGGTTTTGTTTGTGCGAATGTCGAATTAAACACAAAGAAAGAAACAGTAAATAAAAGTAATATTTTTTTCATTTTAAATGATATTTAGCACAAAAATAATGAATAATTTTTAAAGACATGTAAATGATTAAAAAAATATCTAATTAGATATTCAACTAACTCATTTATTTACACTTAACAATTTTGGTGTTATCAAAAAGTGGCATAACACAAGGTGAAAATACTGATTTCGGATGCTCCTGCTTTGACAAGTTCAGAACAACAAGCTTCTATTGTTGCTCCAGTTGTTATTACATCATCAATTAAAACAATTCTTTTGTTTTTAAATTTTTGAGGTTCAGTTACAAAAAATTTCCCATCAGTATTTTCCCATCTTTCAAATCTCTTTTTTTTGGTTTGTGTTTCCGTATTTATAGTTCTAATGATACCATTTAGTTCTAATGGAATTCCGCTGCTATTACTGAAACCTTCAGCAATTTTAGCACTTTGATTAAATCCTCTTGTTTTAAGTTTTTTAAGATGCAAGGGAACAGGTACTATCATGTCAAAAATTAATTTTTCTTCTGAAATTTTTTGTGCCATTAATCCTCCTAGATACAATGCTAAATCTTGATTTCCTTTGTATTTTATTTCATGCATCAATGTTTGAGCCATTCCATTTTTTTTAAAATACAACAAAGAATTGGCATATTTAATTTGAACTCTTCCCCATAATAATTTTATCATTTCATTGTCTGAACTGTTTTTAAACAGTGTATAAGGCAATTCCAAATGGCAATTCAAACACAGGTGTTTTTCATTTTTCATCAAAGGTTTTTTACAGGAATCACATAGTACTGGATAAAAAAAATGAACAAAATCCGAAATGTATTCTTTGAATGGGTGAATAGACATTATTTTTGCGATTTATTATTTGACATATGTTTGAGAACAAAAATCGTACAGAAATTAATCAACTTGGTGAAAAAGGATTATTAAAACACCTTTTTAATCAATATAAATTAAAAAACAAAACCAGTTTCAAAGGGGTAAATGAAGATTGTGGGATGGTACTTCAAAATGACCATTACCAATTGTTATACAGCCATAATTACTGCGAAAACATTCATTTTGATTTATCTTACACCCCATTACCTCATTTAGGTTATAAAAGTGTGGTAGCCGCAATAAGTCACTTGGTAGCTAAGGGTGGTAAAGCTTCCCAAATTGCAATATCTGTATCAATGAGCAACCGATTTTCATTGGAAGCAATCGAAGAATTGTATAAGGGATTTTTTTCTGCATCTCATACTTTTCATGTCGATATTGTTTCCAATCAAATTACTTCTATTAGTCAAGGAATAGTGATAAATATCAGTGCATTTGGAGAAGTGAATATAAATCAAGCAGTGCTAAACTCCGAAGCTAAAGAAAATGATTTAGTTTTGGTGACTGGTGACTTAGGAGCAGCATTCATGGGATTAACCATTTTAGAAAGAGAAAAAAGAATATTTTTAGAAAAGCCAGATTTTCAACCTGATTTATCTGGCAATGATTACCTCATTCAAAGACAGCTAAAACCTGAAGCAAGGATTGATATTATTGACTTATTCAATCAATTAAAAATTAAACCAAATTCTATGACTTTGGTAAATAATGGCTTAGCTAAAGCCCTGCATCAAGTTTCTGAAAACAGCCAAGTAGGTTTTACAATTTATGAAGACAAATTACCTATTGACCCTTTAACATATCAAAGAAGCATTGATTTAGGCATTGACTCTACCGTTGCTTGCTTAAATGGAGGTGATGATTTTGAATTGTTATTTACTATTCCACAAAAGGATTATGATTTAGTAAAAGGTCAACTCGATTTCACCATCGTAGGTCATTGTGTACCATTTACTGAAGGCATACATTTAATCAGCAAAGGAAACAATAAATACCCTATTAAAGAGGAACTTAAACTTAAGTAATTCTCAATTATACAAATCCTCCAAACGAAATGATTTTACCCAAAATCATAGAGTTGACTGGATTAATACACATTACTGGAATAGAGTCATCATTATTAATGATTTTAACATCTTCAGCTCCAACAATGGCTCCGATAATGCCTTTGTCCTCTGATGTAATTATTAGTATTAAATCCATGTGATTGATGGAGGCGTGCTTGATGGTTTGTTTGCCAAAACTATCTTTACTTTTTGGGTCTTGGTATTCCTCAGAAGCAAGTGTGAGTCCAAATTCTTCAAGTTTATTTTTAACAAATCCCACATTAGCTTTTACTGCTCTTTCAAAAAACTCATCGTTTTCGTGGGTAGCAATTAAGTGAATGTTGCTGTTGTATAATTTTGCTAATGAAATGGCTTGATACACTTTTTGTTTTGATTCCATAGTTCTGTCTATGGGCAACAATATATTTTTATAACCATGTTCAGCAATGTTTTTATTTTGAACAATGATAACAGGACAAGGCGATGATGAAACTAATTTTAAAGCAAAAGCTCCTAAAATATGTTGCATTCCTTTTACTCCATGAGTTCCAAAAGACAAGAACCATGCATTTCTTTTTTCGGCAATTTCACCAATGGTAGAAAAAATATCTCCATCAGTAGCTGTTGCCACGGTAGTTATGCCTGTAGTGGCTTGATTAGATTCAGCTATTTTAGTCAAATTTTCTTGAATTCCGATGGTAGCAGTAGCAGCATTGCCTTTGTAATTGTCTTTAGATTCTTTGGTGATGATATGAACTAATTCAATGGTACTATTGGTAGTTTTGGCTAAATTATTAACGTGATTTAGCGCACAATCAGATTGTTTAGTAAAGTCGTAAGCTACGATAATTAAATTGTTTTTGGGTGCAAATTGATCTTTCATTTGATTAAATTAATTTTTGTATGATTGACAGGTGTTTTTGTTTTTTTTGTTCTCTTAATTTTTGATTTGAAGGTGTGAAAAAATTATGACTGCTTAAGAATTTTACTTGTAATTGGTTCCAAGACAGAGTATCTCTAACAATTTTCATGTATAAAAACTCATCATAAAGTGTTTCTCCAATTTCAAAAAAATCCTCTCTCCCCAAGTAATCCAAATCTGCATCGCAAATAATTTGTTCTAATTTGCTTTTTGGTGTTTGAGGAACTTTAGTAGCCATGATTAAATTTTTGATTACTTCAATGTCTTCCTTTGAATAGTTAAATTGTGGCAGTATTTTATCAGCTATTCGGCAACCTTCTTCTTCGTGGTTCATGTATGTATTGATAAAACCCGAGTCGTGATAAGCTGCTGCTGTGACTAAAAGATTTAATTCTCTTTTGTCAATTATTTTTTCAGCTTTAGCAATTCTTTTAACATTTTTTATTACATCTTCTGTATGTTTGAAAGAATGGTAAGTCATAAAAATCTTGAGTTCATTTTTAAGTCTTGTTAATATGTATTCTATTGCTTTTTCTGTTTCCATTAAATTGATTTGTTTATTTTGACACAAAATACATGTCTACTTCACCCTTGTTTTTAGCTGCTATTTTTCCTCTGTAATCACAAGGAATTTCATCTTTTATTAATTCATAAGTTGCTCCAGAAATATTGATTTTTCCTGGCACAGAATTTTGTTCCATTCTGGCAGCAGTGTTTACTGTATCTCCCCAAATATCGTATGCAAATTTCTTAGCACCCACTATTCCAGCAACTAAAGGACCAGTGTGCACACCTATTCGAATTTCAAAAAATTGTTGATTAGTTTTTTTCTTTTCTATACCTAACTGAAAAATAAATTCTTCAATTTCTTGAGCTGCTTTTATGACATTTACAGGTCGGTGAGTGTTTGCATCTGGAATGCCACTAACACATAAATAAGCGTCTCCAATGGTTTTAATTTTTTCTAAACCAAATTTATCAATAATTTCATCAAATTTTCTAAAAATAAAATCAATTTGTTCAACAAGTACTTTAGCACTTATGGCTTCACTTACTTTCGTAAAGTCTTTAAAATCTGTAAACATGATGGTGACATTTTCAAAAAATTTAGGTTCTGATTTTCCATTGTTTTTAAGTTCGTTTGCAACATTTTCTGGTAAAATATTTAACAATAAATCATCGCTGCGTTTTTTCTCCTTTTCAATTTCAATGTTTTTCTTTTCAAGTATTTCCTGATTGCTTTTTTTCAAAAAATATAGTCTGTAAATTGCTGCTGCTAAAATGATGAAAAAACTTAAACCTAAAATCAATAAGTAATTAAATAAACTTTGTCTTTCAAGTTCTTTTTTATTTAATTCTTCGGTTTTTTTTGTCATTTGCAATGAATCATCAAAAATTTTAGCCACTAATTTTTGATTTTCTAATTCTTGTTTTGTCAAAGTTAACTCCTCTGAGGTCATGTTTAGTATATTTTTTTGTTCCTCAATGGTGTTCATTTTACTTTGCAATTCAATTTGTTTATTAAGAATTTCTTGTTTTTTAAGAGCAAGTTCTTCCTTACTTATGTTTTTGTCTTTGTTAAGTCTTTCTATTTCAGACAAACGCTCGTTTAATTCCCTTTGTTCCTCTTCTAATTGTTGTTGTTGCAAATACAATAACTTATCTTTTTCTTGTTTTTCCTTTTCTGACAACACAGCTAAATCTTCGTCTAATTTAGCTTTCATATTAACCGCTTTAAGTTGGTATTTTTTAGCTAAGATAGGTTTATCAGATTGCCTGTAAATGCTTTCAAGTGCTCGGTATGCCTTGTATTGACCGTATTTGTATTTTCCTGCTTCGGCTATTTTAAGTGCATCATTTGCAGCATCTATTGCTTTGTCAAACATTAATTTTCTTTCAAAATTACTTGCCTCCAATAGCAATTTATTCAATTTTATAGAATCATCAGAATTTAGAGAAATTTGTGCTTCTTTCTCTTTGTCAGATGTTTTTTTATTTGCAAATACATTTTGCCTTATAACACACAAGGTGATAAATGTGGCTATGATGTATATAAATTGGGTTTTCATTATAGTTTACGCAAATATGCATATTTTTTAAATGAAATCAAAAAATGAAACTTAAAAGAACATTATTTTAATACCTGCCATGTTTTGTCTGCCAACAAACACACCTTGTTAAGGTATTCATCGTATGGCAATTTTTTCCCCCATTCGTTAGGAGCTACCATGGATAGCATTAATTTTTCAGATTTTTTATAGAGGTAATAGATATTCCCTATAACAGGTTCAAATGAAATATTGGATTCGTAAATTTGTTTAGAAACCATTACCCTTTCCTCTATTTCTTTGACTTGTTGCATGATTAAATCTGCTTGTCTTTTTAAAATTTCAATCTGCTGGTTTGCCTGATGATGCATTGTTTCATAGGCATTAGCCTTAATTAATTTTTTATCAAGAGGATTGATTGGAGGTGATGCAACATTTAGGGGTATAGGTGAAAATTTATCTTCACCTTGATAGATTGCGCCTTCTTTCAGATTGATTTCTTTTTCTATAGTTTCCAATTGTAATTAAAACAAAATAACTCTATTTTTGTTTCTTTTTAAAATGAAAAAATTATTAATTATGGGTTTATTGTCTTCTCTAACTTCCTGCTTTGTTGGCAAATCAAAAAAAATTGAAAACAGCAATGCTATTTCTCCTAATAAATCAATACATGAATACAGCATAAAAAACATTGATGGAAAGTCAACCATCAATTTTTCCGATTTTAAAGGCAAATACATCCTAATTGTCAACACAGCTAGTGAATGTGGATACACTCCTCAATATAAATTATTGGAAGAATTTTACAACAATTACAAATCTAAAAATGTAGTCGTATTAGGTTTCCCGTGCAATCAATTTGGAGGACAGGAGCCTGGCACATCAGAGCAAATCATCAACTTTTGCTCAACTAAATACAACATTACTTTTCCTATGACCGAAAAAATAGATGTAAAAGGAGAAAATCAACACCCAATTTATAAATGGCTTTGTAACAAATCTATGAATGGAGCTAGTGATTTTGAAGTCAAATGGAATTTCAACAAGTTTGTCATCAATCCAGAAGGCAAATTAACACATTACTTTGGTTCTGGAACCAGCCCCAAGGACAGTGCTTTTGTAGAAGCTTTTCGAGATGCTAAATGATTAAATGCCCCAATATACACTGTATTGGAAAAACAACACACTTGAAATTAAAATCAAATTGATGATTTCTTTGAGCAATTTAAATCGGTAACTTGAAAAATAAAATGCATAGTATATGGCGAGTGGAAATGCTAAAAAACTAAATTCTTGTCTAGGATTTTGTTTTCCTGTAATGAACAACACCAAAGAAACCATCAAAATGACAACTAAAAGTTGAATTGTCCTTCTTGATTTGGTGGTGTTTTTGAAAAAATTTTGAAACATCCTTAAAAAAGCAAATACACCTATCATCACTAAAATAGGTATTGCAGAAAACAAGGCCCACATAGGCGAAGAGACATTACCATAATCTGGAAAAAAGATTCGAAAAGGCAGAAAACTATCATAAACTAAAAAATTAAACAATGTACCTAAATACAATGGAATAGCAAAACCAATGAAACAAGCCAAATTCTCTCTTAATGTAAAAGGTCTAAATAAATTAAGCCCTATTAATACGACTACAAAATAGGCAAAATAACTGATGTTTAACAACACACTAAATCCTGCTAACAATGAAGAAACTAAAATGTTAAACAAAGGATTTTCAGATTGATAAATTTTTAAAATGGAGCCTATGGACAATATCATCAATAAATTAACAAGATGAACAGGACTGAAATACATTTGATCCGTAAATAAGCTGTTGATGATAATAAAAAAATAAGCTGTCAAATAGGATGGAATGAATACAATTTCATTTTTTAGTATGATGTAATTTAACAATAAGGCTGAAAAAAACACCGTTAATGTTGACAATAAAAAACTTTGAAAAGGGCTAGCATTTAGCCAATTAAACAAATTTGCTAAATAATTTATTTCAATTGGTGTTGTGGTATTTGAATAGGGTACAATTAATCCATAAGCCCTGATTCCAAATGTAAATAAAAACAAAATAAGAATGGTGTAGTTATATGTATTTGAAAACAATCTAATCATGATAATACAATTTAAAATAGGTAAAATCTTTGTTTTGATTTACTGGAATTACTACGCTGTTTCCAGTTACTTGATTGCTTTCTGCAGGGATTATTAAAGCGTAATATTGTTCATTGTTTATTAATATTTTTTTGGAATGTGTCCCATCTTCATTATAGGTCACTTGTATTACATCTGAATTAGAACTCAACCTATCATTGTATAATATGTTGATTTTGTCATCTTCTGTCATCACAACAATACTGTTGTATAAACCTCCATCATTGATTGAACTTTGATTCTTGAATAACACTTCACTCCAAATCAATTCTCCGATTTTATTGATTGTAAGTAGCAATACTTCATCATTGGTAAATATTTTTGCAAAACTTGTTTGTGGTGCACCATTGATGTATATAACATCGGATTGGGTTGCAACAAATGATTTTTCAGCGATAACAACAATATCGCCATTGTATTTATTTATTATTTTCTTAATTTTAAACTTGCTTAAATTTTCTCCCTTTTGTTCGAATTTCAAACCGATGATTGATGACACTAATTTTCTGTCAAAATCATGAAATTTGACTTCATTGAATTTAAAACTATTAGGTGTTATTGATAAATAAAAATAACCTTTGTTTTCCTGATCGTCTGATTTACCCCAAAAGCCTGCTACATGTACCATTTGATTGACAGAGTTGTATGTATAATTAATGTCATTGATGTAGGTGTCTTGATCATTTAAAACAGTATCGATGTGGAATTTCTTTTCCAAATTCATACAAAAAACTCTGGAAATTGGTATCGATTTCCTGATTTTATTTATTTCATAATTCATGTAAAAATTACCTAAATTATCAAACAAAAATTTATTGACTTTTAACTCTTGTAAAGTCGCTTTTAAAAGCACTTTATTTTGATTGATAATTTTCCTATCATTTACCTCACCTATGTTTATCTCAGCATATTTACCTACCTCTTGAAAATAGCAAACAGAAAATCTTTTTTTATTATCGGAGTAATGAATGTAGAATTCGTCAAAATTACCTGGCAAATCTACATTTGAAATGATTTCAGAATTGAAGTCTGTAAACATTAAATTTGAATCAAGTGAATTCATAGCTAGAGATAAATAATAACCTTGCATGAATTGTCTTGTAAAATAGACCACTTCGTTTTCTGTAACAATTATTTTCTCTAATTTGGCTTTTCCAATCTTAATGTTTTTGCTTTGTTTCAAATGCATTTTATGGTCGAATTGCTCTATGATAAAATAGTTTTTAAATGTGCTGTTTTTGTGTTTTAATACATATACTCCATGTTTGTTTTGGCCAATTACTTTAGTAAAATTTGTTTTTTTATCCTTATTTCCAGTTTGTGCCCATAGTATTTCTTGAGAACTTGCAAATTGATATTTACTCAAAAACAGAAATAAGAAGAACCATGATTTAATGTCAATAATTCTTAGCTTATAAGAAGCATTTTTCACTATATTGTTTATCTTTGCCAGAGTATTGACAAAAATACATTATTTTCCAATATTAATTCAGTTTGAAACCAGCCTATTTTTACACAGCCCCAAAAAAAGAAAAAGCCATATTGGTAGGAATCCAATATAAAAATGAACATAAAAACAAAGTAAATGATTATTTAAATGAACTTGAAGCACTTGTCACAACTGCAGGTGCAGATACATTAGGCAGAATTACACAATCCCTTGATTATCCAAATCCTAAAACCTATTTAGGAGAAGGTAAATTGGAAGAATTACAACAATTAAAACAAGTTAAAAATGCGGATATTTTAGTTTTTGATGATGAACTTTCTCCTTCTCAAATTCGAAATCTTGAAAAATATTTTAATGAAACTAAAATCATTGATAGAAGCATGTTAATTTTGGATATTTTTTCTAAAAATGCTAAAACAGCCCAAGCAAAAATGCAAGTAGAACTTGCCCAAAATCAATATTTCCTACCTAGATTAACAAAATTATGGACTCACTTATCTAAACAAAAAGGAGGTATAGGAATGAAAGGCCCTGGAGAAACAGAGATAGAAACCGATAGAAGGGTAATTAGAACCAATATCACCAAATTAAAAGAACGACTGGCTTTAATAGAAAAACAATCCTATGTTCAAAGGCAAGGTAGAAAAGACAAAACCAGAGTTGCCCTTGTAGGCTATACCAATGTAGGCAAAAGCACTATCATGAACTTGTTGAGCAATGCCGACATATTAGCTGAAAATAAATTATTTGCTACATTAGATTCTACAGTTAGGAAAGTGGTATTTCCCGACCCAAATAACGAAGGAGAATATGTACCTGTTTTACTAAGTGATACTGTAGGTTTCATAAGAAAACTACCTACTTTATTAGTTGAAAGTTTTAAAAGCACATTGGCAGAAGTAGTGGAAGCTGATGTGTTATTGCATGTGATAGATATTTCACATCCTGAATTTGAAGACCAAATGGAATTGGTAAAAAAAACATTGTTTGAAATAGGTGCTAAAGACAAGCCAACCCTTTTGGTATTTAATAAAATTGACCAGTATTTGGCTCAAAATCCTGAGACAAGTATCGATGAATTTGAAAAAAGTTGGTTGATAAAAGAACATTCTCCTGTAGTTTTTATTTCTGCATTAGAAAAAACAAACATCGAACACTTTAAAAGTGAAATCATTCGATTGTCAAGAAATTGATTTTTTATTTTGCACTTTCTTTAAAAACTTGATTGAGCCATCTCAACAAGAAAAATATGATGATAGCACTTGTTAACAACAACATGGAATTAGTTAGAAAGAAATTGGCTTTATTGTCGTATTTATCCCATAATGAAGCTAAAATACTAGACAATTTATTTCCAATTGAAGTACTTAAAAACCATCCTCCCATCATCAATCCTGTTAATCTTGGTGGGCTAAGTTTGGAAACTAAACTTAAACCCATAGGACTTAAAAACAATTCGCCTACTGTGATAACTCCGTAAGTGCCCCAAAGCCACCACGAACTGGCTTTTATTTCTCCATTGCTGCAAACATATACAGCAGCTACCATTACTAAGGGTGATAAAGCTGATATAAATAAGCCCCAAGCTATTTTGGATGGGGTTGATAATTCTTTGTTTCTGCGTTTTAACCACATAAAAAATACCACTACTAAGGGTGTAAGTGCAACAACCCAAAAAGGATTTATGGATTGATATATTTCTGTATTGATTACTTTAATCTTGCTGTCCATAGGTGGTGCATTCTCAGGAGCAATGTTTCTTAAGTAAATGTCTTTCCCCAATACTTTTTCAGTTTTCCCTGAGTCAGGACCTGATTTAATTTTTATTAAATTAAAATTTTTATCATAATTATCTACTTTGCCTACATTGGTATTAATTTCTTCGCTTAATTTCAATGTTGTAAACACTGGTTCTACAGCAGCTGGAGCTTCCCTATCGGTGTAATATTTAGCCCAAGTAGTGAGTGCTGTTCCATTTTGTTTGAATACAGCCCAAAACATCACCGAAACCAACATCACCACTAACAAAGCGGCAATTGGTCTTTTCTCTGAAGGTTTAGCATTAGTATATAAACTGATGTAATAGTAAATAACAGGAAGGGTAGAAAACAAGAAAGCATCTGAACTATCGCTTCCAAATATATTTCCTGGAATAATCCAGCCAATAAACCCAAATACAAATGCAGGTAAGAAAATGGTTAATGCTATTTTTGACAAAGGAACTTCATCGTCTGAATTAGATTTTACATTTAAATGGTCATCCTTTTTGATGTCTCCAACAAGGCAATGTTTTATCCCTATAAAAAAAACAATTAACCCAATAAACATACCTACACCAGCAGCTGTAAAAGCAGCTCCCCATCCGTATTTATTTCTGAGATAAGCAGCAAAAAAGTTGCAAATCAAGGCGCCAATATTGATACCCATGTAAAATATGTTGTACCCTGAATCTTTTTTGTCTTTGTACTCGGGTGTATTATACAAATTACCCAACAAAGTGGAAATATTAGGCTTAAAAAAACCATTTCCTACAACTATCAATACCAATCCAAAATAAAACCAATTAAGATTGTGAATTGCCAAAATGCAATACCCCGCTCCCATCAAAATCCCACCAAATACAATGGACTTAATGTAACCAATTTTTCTATCGGCAATCAATCCTCCAACAAAAGGTGTTAAAAACACTAAAGCTATGAATGTGCCAAACACATCGTAAGCTACATTTTTAGGCAATTCAAATCCTCCATTATCATATTTTTCTTGAAGGTAAAGGGTAAATAAACCCAACATTAAATAATAACCAAAACGCTCCCACATTTCGGTGAAAAATAAGTATGGTAGTGCTTTAGGATGTTTGCTGTTTGTACTCATATCGAATACAACAATAAATAAAATTAAAATAATTTAAAAATTTATACTGAACGAATTAAACAGAGAATTTAAAAATTACTACAACTTTTGCCTTTTCCACCTGAATAATTTTTGTTGCTACAACTTTGAGCACTAATAAGAACAACAGTTAGCAACAGGGCGATTTTAAATTTTAAACTGTTCATATACTAATAACGCAAAAAAGAAACAGTTTATTACATTGAAAATATTATTTCTTAAAAACCACAATTACAATTCTTTTTTTGTTTGCCAGCACCCATTCTTTTGCTGCCTCCACAAGAACTTACAGTAGTAATAATCATCAAAACAGAAATTATAAAAAAGATTTTTTTCATTAATTAAAAAACGAAAATACAACAATTTTATTATAAGTCGTTATTTTTGCTCCATGGAAATAATAAAAGAAGGACTTGATATTCTTTTGCATTTGAACGACCATCTTAAATTTTGGATACAAGATTATGGTGTATGGATATATGCCATTTTATTTTTAATCATCTTTGTAGAAACTGGCTTAGTGATTATGCCTTTACTGCCTGGCGACTCGTTGTTATTTGCCGCTGGAGCTCTTGCAGCTTCTGAAGGTAGTTTGAATATTTTCATCCTTATTCCATTGTTAATATTAGCTGCTTTGATGGGAGATAACCTCAATTATTTTGTCGGAAAAAAACTTGGAGATTTAATTAAAAGTAAAAACAAAATATTATTTCTAAAAAGAGAGCACATAGAAAAAACTGAAAAATACTATGAAAAATATGGAGGTAAAACTGTCATCATTGCACGTTTTATTCCTATAGTTAGAACAGTTGCTCCTTTTGTTGCAGGTGCAGGCTCAATGGTATATAAAAAATACATTGTCAATTGTGTTTTAGGAGCAATATTGTGGGTTGCAGGTGTTACAGTGCTAGGATACGCCTGTGGAAACATTCCATTTATTCAAAACAATTTTGAAATCGTAATTTTTGGAATTATTGGAATTTCTGTATTACCTATTATCATTGAATTAATTAAAAATAAAATGAAAAAGCAAGCTTAAATTTTAAGCATGAATAAATTAGGTTTAATTGGTTATCCACTTTCACATTCTTTTTCTCCAGAAATTTTTAAAACCATTTTTGACAAAGAAAACTTAAACGATTGGGAGTATCAATTATACCCAATTGAACACATTCAAGAACTAGAGCAATTACTTGTTGAAGAATCATTGAAGGGATTTAATGTCACTATTCCCCACAAACAAACAATACTGAATTACTGCGATGAATTAAGCGAAAATGCCACAATTATTGGAGCTGTTAACTGTGTGAAGGTAATAATAAAATATGGCAGAAGGCATTTAATTGGTGAAAATACAGATTATATTGGTTTTGAATCAAGTTTGATGAATTGGTACAAAGGAAATTTAAAAAAAGCCTTGGTATTAGGGAATGGAGGTAGCTCCAAAGCTGTAAAACTTGTATTAGAAAACAACCAAATTGATTATCTTAATATTAGCAGAAATAATACAGCATTAAACTATTCTGATTTAAACAGAATTCATTTCAGTGAATTTGATTTGATTGTCAATTGTACTCCTGTTGGTATGTTTCCAAACGTTGATGACATTTTGCCTTTACCTTATAATGAAATCACTCAACAGCATCATTTTTACGATTTAGTATATAACCCTATTCACACTAAAATGATGAATTTGTTTTTAAGCAAAGGAGCAAAAGTGAAGAATGGTGAAGAAATGTTGCAATTACAAGCAGAAGCTGCTTGGGATTTTTTTAAAAAATAAGAACTATACTGTCATTATTTCCTTTTCTTTGTCAGCAATCATTTGATCTATTTTAGTAATGGTATTATCTAATTGCTTTTGAACTTTAGCCTCAGCTATTTTGGCTTCATCTTCGCTCAAACCATCTTTTTGAAGTTTTTTAATTTTTTCATTGGTGTCTTTGCGGTAATTTCTTGCCACAATTTTACTAGCTTCTCCTTCTTGTTTTACCATTTTTGCCAATTGTTGTCTTCGTTCCTGAGTTAAAGGTGGTATAGTTATTCTAATAGCCAAACCATCGTTTCCTGGGGCAAAACCCAAGTTGCTATTGATGATGGCTCTTTCAATATCATTGATGATGTTTTTCTCCCAAGGTTGCACCACTATGGTTCTGGTATCGGGTGCAGAGACATTAGCTACCTGGCTCAAAGGAACTTGCGAACCGTAATATTCGACCATCACACTGTCTAGCATGTTAGGACTTGCCTTTCCTGCTCTAATGTTGTTAAATTCGTGATTTGTGTGGTTTATGCATTTTTCCAAATTGTGAGAAAAATCATTTAATACATCAGATATTGTTGCGCTCATGAGATTGATTTATTGAGTTGTTTAAATTGTTTTGCAAAGCAAAAGATTTATCAAAAATAATAAAAATTTTTTTATCCATATAGAAGACAAAAAGGATAATTAAAGTTAAATTGATTTTATAAAAAGGATATAATTTTGATTTTCAATTATTTAATTTTATCTAATAAATCCAATTATCACAAAAGATTACAAAAATAATTATAACTTTGCATAGTTAAATACTAACAATATGACAGAGCTTTTTTTACAAAACATAGGTGGCGGTTCCATGATATTAATCATTGCCGTTATTTTAATTTTCTTTGGTGGCAAAAAAATACCTGAATTGATGAGAGGTTTGGGTAATGGCATTAGAGAATTCAATGACGCAAAAAACAATGTTAAAAGCGAAATTGAAAAGGGAATGAGAGACAAATCT
>CAYVDH010000027.1:0-25953 GCA_964450355.1 uncultured Flavobacteriaceae bacterium | reverse complement strand
AGAAATAGAAAAAGAAAAAAAAAAAAATGAGGAAAAAAACAATGACTTGGAAACTCCTATGGATTTAGACAACACAAATCAAGAACAAAAAGAAATTAACGAAGGGTTAGAAGAAAGCCAAGAAAGTTTAAATAAAAAGCAAAATAAAAAGGCATCAGAAAGTCAGAAAAAAAACTCTGATAACATGAAAAAAATGGCTGAGAAAATGAAAAAAAGCCTTGAAGAAGCTCAAGAACAACAAAAGGAAGAAGATTATTTTACTTTGAGGCAAATATTAGAAAACCTAATAGAAATCAGTGTTGAGCAAGAAAATTTAATGCAAGACATGAAAAGTGTCAGAGGGTATAATCCTAAATACGTTGAATTAAGTGCCAAACAGCAAAAAATCAAAGAAGATGTGAAATTGGTTGAAGATTCTTTATTAGCACTTAGTAAAAGGCAAATTCAAATTCAAAGTTTTGTTAACAAAGAAATCACTTCTGTGAATTCAAACATGGATAAATCCATAGAGCATTTTAGTAAAGTAGAAATACCTAACGGAACTACAAGGCAACAATACGTTATGACTGGAATTAACAACCTTGCGGTGATGCTCAGTGAAACGCTTAAAAACATGCAAGAAAGCATGAAACAAGACCAAGAAAAAAAACAAGGTCAATGTAAAAATCCAGGGAAAAAACCAGGGAAACCAGGTTCTCAAGGCAAACCCAAAATGGGAAACATGAAGCAAATGCAAGACCAATTGAACAAGCAATTGCAAGAAATGAAAAATGGAAAACAACAAGGCAAAAACCCTACCAGTGAACAATTTGCAAAAATAGCCGCTCAACAAGAAGCATTGAGAAGAGAAATTGATAGACTACAGAAAATGTTAAAAGAGGAAGGTAAAGAAGGTGCTTATGGAGATTTAAATAAAACCAAGGAGTTGATGGAGCAGCAAGAAAAAGATTTGGTTAACAAACAAATTACTCCTGAAACTCTTAAAAGAATGGAAGAAATTGAAACCAGGATGCTAGAGCATGAAAAAGCTGAAAAAGAGCAAGATCAAGACAATAAAAGAGAAGCAGAACAGGCCAAAGAAGTCATCAATAAAATTCCTCCTGCAATCAAAGAATATTTAGAAAAAAAAGCACGTGAAATGGAATTGTTAAGAACCATTCCTGCCGATATGAATCCTTATTACAAACAAAAGGTAAAAGATTATTTTAAAAAGGTGGGAAATGCCTAACATCCTTTGTCTTGAAACTTCCGCTAAGGTCACTTCTGTAGCTTTAATAAGTAACAATTTAAATGTAATATACAATGAAATTGTTTCTGAAAATTCTCATGCTCAATCCATTTTCAATTTAATTGAAACCTCCTTTAATCAAGCCAATATTCACTATTCAGATTTAAATGCAGTAGCACTAAGCAGCGGACCAGGTTCTTATACTGGTTTGAGAATTGCAACAAGTGTTGCGAAAGGAATTTGTTTTGCTTCTGGTATTCCTATGATTTCCGTTCCTACTTTGCTCATAATTGCATATCAAATGAAAAATGATTTCCCTAGTGCCGACTATTATGTCCCTATGATAGATGCTAGAAGATTAGAGGTGTATTATACAATTTACAATCATCAACTTCAATCAACTATGCCTGTAAAAAATGCTGTTTTTGGGAATGATGATGTTATACCTGAATTTTTTAAAAATAAAAATGTCATAATAGGTGGTGATGGAGCTGAAAAGTCAAAAGGTTTTCATGATTTTAAAATCAGTTCAAATTACCCTCAAGCTAAGTACATGGCTGAAGTAGTTTTGGATAAATTTAATAAAAAAGAATTCGAAGATTTAGCCTATTTCGAGCCCTTTTATTTAAAAGGAGCTAACATAACACAAGCAAATAAATAATAGATTTATATTTGCAAAATGAATTACATTGATTTAAGCGAAATTAAGTCACAAAAAATAATTGACACAAGATTGCCTGATATCTTCGAAAGAGGATTTATTCCCGGTTCAATAAATATAGGATTAAAAGCTTCGTTCAAAGACAGGATGAATCATTTTTTTCCTAATAAAGATTCTGAAATGATTATCATATCCGACCAAGAAAAAGAAGTCAATGAACTGTTAATTGAATTGGGTTATACTCATTATAAATTTCTTAAAAATGGAATTCAAGCATATAAAGATTCCAAGCTGCCAATTGATGTTGTAATTAGTATATCTACAGAAGAATTTGAATTGGATTTAAACTACAACGAGGAATTTGTATTGGATGTGCGTACCAATGAACAATTTCAAACTGGGCATGTTATAGAAGCCCTCAACATACCATTAATTGAATTAGAAAATAGATTGTCGGAATTGCCCAAAGACAAATCAATTTATGTGTATTGCAATGGCGGTAATAGCAGCATGGTAGCTTGCAGTATTTTAAGGAAAAACAAGTATCATTTAGTTAAAAATGTTTATGGGGGTTTAAATGCAATCAAACAAACCAAAGTACCTGTGGTTAAATAATTTTAAATCTTTGAATAAAAAAAAATACATAAGGGATTTAATTCGGTTTTTGCTGATTTGGTATGTTTTTAATCTTGCAATAGGTGTTGTTAAAACTTTGAATGAGCCGCCAAGAGGCGTGCATCAAGGAGCTCAATGCGATAGAGCCTCCATTGCACTTAATTACTATGAAAATGGCATGAATTTTCTGTTACCCGAAGTACATGAAACCAGGTGTGTTGATGGTATTGTGTCATGTGAAATGCCCTTTACCAATTATTTAGCGGCTGTTTTGTATCATTTATTTGGCTTTGATCATTTTTGGTTCAGGGTTTTAACTTTGACTTTTTTATTGATAGGTTTGTTTTTTCTGCACCAATTATTTTGTCTATTTGTGAAACCAATTGTCTCATATTTCTTAATTGGTATAATCAATTCTTCTCCTATTTTATTGTTTTATTCAAACAGTTTTATTCCTGATACTGCTGCATTAGGATTGATTTTTGTCTCTTGGTATTTGTTCTTTCGTGCATTTGTCCCTCATTCTTTTCATAAACCGCTTAAGCTTCATTGGGCTTATACATTGCTTTTTTCTTTAATATTGGGGTTAGCAATGGCCATTAAAGTGACTTCTGCAGTTCAATGGTGCACCATGTTGTCAGTAGTATTGTTGTCCAACTTTAACTTTTTTAAAATTGATATAATCAATAAAAAATTAGCCTATAAATGGTTGGTATTTTCTACTGTTCTTCCAATATTGTGGAGATTATGGAGCAACCATTTGGCAAGCACTCACAATAGTCAATATTTTTTTCAGAAAATTTTCATTGAGCCAACTTGGGAAAAATACGCGATAGATTGGGGAATTTATTTTTACAATTGGCCACGAGAGACCTTTGCCATTCCTTTGCTTTGCATAGTTTCATCCATGTTGGTATTACTTGTTTTATTTAAAAGTAAAATCAATCCTGTATTATGGTTTATAAGCATGATCAATACCCTTGGGTTTTTTATGTTTTTATCCATTATGATTGCACAATTTAAATACCATGATTATTACATCATTGCCCTTTTGCCTGTGGTAGTTTTAAATTGGATAGCTTGGGCTAATTTTTTCACAAACAATGCATTTATAAAGTGGTGGATGAGGATAATTATATTTGCTGGTATCATTTGGGCTTTTTTATTCCAATTTAATTATGGGTACAAACAATTGACAGACCGATACACTGTGGGAACATATTGGGAGCAATCACAACAAAATGCCGAAGATTACCTTGAGTTTAAAAACATGTTAAACAAAAAGGGAATAAACAGAAATCAATGTGTTTTGGTAGGGTATGATGGAGCGCCTAACAATGTTTTGTATTTGCTTAATTTAAGGGGTTATAGAATAAGTAAGGATCATGACAAATCAAGCATTCGAAACTTTATAAAATCAAGCAAACCATATTATTTTATTTCTAATGACTCTGCTTTTTTAACTAAAGTCAAATCCATTGATTCTAACTTTGTTTTGATTGAAAAATATAAAAATTTAGAAGCGTATAAGTTCTTATCTAAATAAACCTAGGGTCGGTTTCCATGACATGCCCGCATGATTTACAGGTGCGTTTTTCTTCGTTTGTGTAAAAATCTTTAAAGCGAGGTAAAAAATCTTTTTCTATATCGTGCAATTCAAAATATGATTGGTGCAAAGGGTGATTGCATTGTTCACAAAACCACAACAAGCCATCAGTAAAACCTTTGCCAGCCCTGACTCTTTCAATAACTAATCCCAATGAACCTTCCGAACGAGCAGGAGAATGAGGTATTTTAGCAGGTAGTAAAAATAAATCACCTGCTTTTAATGGGATGTCTTTGGCTTGTCCATCCAATTGAATTCTCACATTGATTTCTCCTTCTAATTGGTAAAAAAGTTCCTCTGTTTCATTGTAGTGGTAATCCTTTCTAGCATTAGGTCCGGCAACAATCATCACAATAAAATCACCTGCCCCTACAGTCAAATTTTTATTACCTACTGGAGGTTTTAATAAATGCCTGTTTTCATCAATCCATTGTTGTAAATTAAAGGGTAAATTTATTTGAGTCATGCTTCAAACATACAAAAAATTTGTAATTGTCATATAAAATGTTTCATATTCGCAGAATGGGAAGTGAAGAAATGGAAATGCCATTAATAGATGTAAAAAAAGTTTTTTACGATAAAAATCCAAAATTAGCTAGGTGGATACCGGGTTTTATGTTTAAGTTTTTTGAAAAATTAATACACCAAGATGACATGAATAGGGTGTTAATGAAGTCAAAAGGTCTGCAAGGAGTGGATTTTGCTAGAGCCTGTTTTGATGAAATTGGAGTGAAGGTGACTTCTAAAAACATCCATTTTGTAAACAAGACAGGTCATTTAATTCTTGCCGCTAATCATCCACTTGGAGGCATTGATGGTATGGGTTTTATCAGTGAAACCCACAAAATCAGACCAGATGTAAAATTTTTAGTGAATGACATTTTAATGAACATCAAACCCCTTCAATCTGTTTTCTTAGGTGTAAATAAACATGGTGCGAATGCAAAAAAATCACTTATTGAAGTTGAAAGGTTGTTTGCTTCGGATAGTGCTGTGTTGATATTCCCAGCTGGTATGGTTTCAAGAGAACAAAATGGAAAGATTTTTGATTTAGACTGGCATAAAGGATACATCACTAAATCAGTAAAATATCAGACAGACATTGTTCCAGCTTTTGTTGAAGGTTTAAACAGTAAAAGATTTTACAGGGTGGCAAAATGGAGAAAAAGATTAGGTTTAAAACTCAATATAGAAATGTTGTTATTGCCCTCTGAAATGTTTAAACAAAAAGGCAAAGAAATCATCATACATTATGGTAAACCTATTCCTGCTTATCTAATTAAAAACATAGGAGAACATCATAAAATTGCTAATGCTATGAGGCATTTTGTTTACACTTTAAAAGATAATCCTGAAAATGATTTTGAAACGTTTTACAATCATTTTAAACAAAAATAAATTTCTTAAATTTACACCGTAAATCAAGATGAAACAGATCATTGAACCTATAGAAAAACACATACTTGAAAGTGAGTTAACTAAAGAACTGTTAATTAGGCCAACTAATAATGGAAACAACGAATTGTATATTGTAGATTGCCATACTGCTCCAAATGTTTTAAGGGAGATTGGCAGATTGCGCGAGTTGACTTTTAGGCAAGCAGGAGGCGGTACTGGTAAAGAGTGTGATTTAGATGAATTTGATTATGGTAATGCTGCATACAAACAATTAATTGTATGGCAACCTACAGACAAGGAAATAATTGGAGGGTACAGGTATGTGCTTACTCACAATACCAAAGATGAACTTGGAAATTACCATTTAGCCACTTCAGAGATTTACAATTTCAGTGAAAAATTAAAGAGCCATTACTTCAAAAAAACCATTGAATTAGGTCGTTCTTTTGTGCAACCCAATTATCAACCAAGTGCAAATAACCGCAAAGGGTTATTTAGTTTGGATAATTTATGGGATGGCTTGGGAGCTTTAATCATCATTCACGATGACATGGATTATTTTTATGGGAAAGTGACTATGTACAGGCATTTCAAACAAGAAGCAAAGGATTTGATATATGCATTCATGCACCATTACTTTCCTGATAAAGAAGGTTTAATTCAAATAGACGATTCACTCCAGATTTTAACGGACACCTCTGAGTTAATCAATCAAATTAAAGATTTACCATACAAAGAAGGTCACCATGTTCTTAATCACATGGTCAGAGAATTAGGTGAAAACATTCCTCCATTGTTTAATGCCTACATGAATACCAGTCCAACAATGAAAACTTTTCCAACATGCATCAATCCTCATTTTGGAGATGTAGAAGAAACAGGAATCATGGTTACCATCAAAGACATCTATGAGTCTAAAAAGGACAGGCATGTGAATTCGTATTTAAAATACTTAGAAAACACGAAATAAATTTAGAAATTATTTTTTTATTTTTATTTTAATTTCTATATTTGCACTCCTTTTTAAGGAAAAACGTCAGATTCCTCAATAGCTCAGCTGGTTAGAGCGAGTGACTGTTAATCACTAGGTCCCTGGTTCGAGCCCAGGTTGGGGAGCAACTTCAAAAAACAGGTCAAACAGGCCTGTTTTTTTATTTTAAATTAAATTTACCAAAAAGAGCCATTTTCTATTTCCGTTTCAGCTTCATTAAACTTATATCGGATTCCAAATCCAATTGAAATCATTTTGTGAAATTTCTCACCACTTGTTAGTATTGGAGAATACTGTAACCCCATTTGTAGTTCGGTAAAAACATTTGTTTGACAATCAATATTATATCTTATTCCTAATGGAACTATGAATGTAAAATAAGTTAAAGTGGTATTTACATCTTTGAAATGATAGTTGTTTTGTGAATTTGACTGAATGCTGTCATTTGATTTAATGTAATTTATAGTCTCATAAAATGAATTTTTTTCAACTAATTTAATTCTTTCCAAATTTAATTTTCCAGTGATTCCAAAATGCAACTTGAAATTATTTAATAAAGTTTTAGATAAAAATAAATACGAAGCATGCAGTTGTTCTTGTCTTGATTGATATTCGAAATTTAATCTTGTTTCTTTTCTTAAGTTAGGCATTGCAGTAGATGAATAATATATTGAATTCTCAGTATTGATAAACGAATAACCAAGACCAAAGTTGACTTCTTGAGTGGTAAAATGCTTTTTTAATAACAATGGTTTTGTGTTAAGAACTAATGCAGCATTTAAATTGACTATTTTATTGTAAAAATAAGCTTCACTATAGTCTTGTTTCATCTGATTTATATATACTGTATTAGGTATTAAGCGATTTAAAATGAATAATTCTCTAGAAAAGTTACTTTTAGTATGGCCAAAATTTACACTAATGTCTATCCCTTTAAATTTAGTATTGTTTTCTGTAATTACAGCGTAACTATAATCACAAACAATAGACAATGTAATTGTAAATATGATTTTTAATGTGTTAAATAAATTGTTAACAATTGATGTTAAATCAAAGATATTTATTTTTTTTATATTTTTTAAAACTTTATTTTTAAATTTATATATTGCATCTCATATTTACCTATGGATAGAAAAACGTTTTTAAATTTAATAGCCCTTTCTTCCATAGCCAATGCTTGTAAAATGAAAGTCAATCAATTTGTTCAAGAAACAGAAAAAATAGAAAATACCCCAAAAATGCCAGTTTTCTTTTTTGGTCATGGCAGTCCTATGAATGCTCTAGAAGACAATGAATTTGTTAGAGCTTGGAAAAACTCCATTTTAAATGTACCTAAACCCAAAGCCATTTTATGTGTATCAGCTCATTGGGAAACCAATGGAACCCAAGTTACAGCCATGGATAAACCTAAAACCATTCACGATTTTGGTGGATTTACTAAAGAATTAAACGAAGTCCAGTACCCAGCTCCAGGAAGTTTAGAAATTGCCAATTTAACCAAATCTACAATCACCAATACCCCTGTTTTTTTAGACCATTCATGGGGTTTAGATCATGGTTGCTGGAGCGTACTAAAACAAATTTATCCATCTGCAGATATACCAGTTTTGCAATTAAGTTTGGATTATAATGCTACTCCTCAACAACATTTTGATATTGCTAAACAATTAAGTTCTCTAAGAGACAAAGGCATATTAATCATCAGTAGTGGCAACATTGTGCATCACCTTGGTCTTGTTGCTTGGGACAAATTAAATGAGCCTGAATATGGATACGATTGGGCTATTGAAGCAAATACTAAAATGAAATCTTTTATTACCAACAATCAATTTTCTTCTTTAATTGATTTCAAAAAACAAGGTAAATCTTTTGATTTAGCTATTCCTACTTCAGAACATTTTTTGCCTCTTTTGTACACTCTTGCACTTAAAAATGACAATGAAAACATTCAGTTTTTTAATGATAAATTAATAGCAGGGTCATTAAGCATGACTTCGTTAATGATTAACTGATATAACAGCTTTAAGCAACTTGTGATCGCTAGTCATTTGATGCGATTTATAATCTAAACACATCAGCGATTTAGGAAATAAAATATAATCAATTCTAAATGATGGCATTTCCCCTGTATATGTTCTACCTAATCCATTTCCTTTTTCTATAAAAGCATCTTTCAGGTTTTTAGATAACTGTTCGTAAGCATACGAAACGGGAGGGTCGTTAAAATCTCCTAATATAAAATGAGACATGTCTTTTGATTGATTTTTAATTTCATTTTTAATGAGTTTAACCTGTTCTGCTCTTGCTTGATATGCATTCTTCATTCTAGTTAAAAGATTTTTTGCTTTTGTCATTTTTTCGGCATCTTCTTGGTCAATGTCATTTATGAATTGTATGTCTTTTTTCTTAAACCGATAGGATTGCAAATGGACATTGTAAAACCTATATGTTTTATTTGCTATTTCAATATCAGAGTAAAAACACATGTTTCCTGTACTTCCATCAAAATGTAGGTTTTCGCTTTTGACAATTTTATGTTTTGAAAAAATGACCATGCCATAATCTCCACGTTTTTTACTTGAATTGAGTTTCTCAAAATGCATGAATTTAAAGTTCCCAATGTTTTTGCAGCTATCTAAAGTAGAGCCTTCTGACGTTTTGATATTTAAAAATTCTTGAACACAAAAGACATCAACATCCATGTCTTTAATTTTATTAAACAAATGGGTTGAATTCCACTGATTTTGATAATAACCAAACAATCCTGCATTATAATTTACTAACACTATGCCGCTGTCTTTTGCAGTTTCATTTCCAAATTGTATGTTTTGTGATATGTGCTTGGTGCCAATCAATATGGCAATTGTGCTGAAAATAAATTTCTTGTTAAGTTGAATCAACCAAAAAAAAGCAAAAATGACATTAATGATGAAAAATACAGGATAAAATAATCCTAAAAATGCTAACGGCCAATAGAGTTTAGGGTCAAAATTGACAGAAGCATAGGAAGCAAGCAATAAAAGTATAAAAGCAATGTTGATACTAAAAATGAATTTCTTTATGAAATTAAGTATAAAATTCAATCTTGACTAGCTTTAAATAATAGGTCTTTTTCTTCTTTACTCAATCGGTCATATCCATACAAATTGATTTTATCTAAAATAGCATCTACTTCGTCTTGAGAAGGTTTTCTATCGGTTTTTGGAGGAGTGTTTTGATTTTGTCTATTGTATTGATGATTAACTTCTACAGTGAATTTTTTTTCAATTGGTTTTTGTACAATCATTGGTTCAAACAATTTTACTTGAATTTGTCCTTGTTTGAATTTTGCATAAATGAAACCAAAAATAGCCCCGCCAATATGAGCTAAATGCCCTCCTGGATTGGTTCCTAACAAGGATAAAACATCTAAAAATAAAAATGCTAATGCTAGCCACATTAATTTAGTAGGTATCACTCCAAATAAATTGATTCTGAAATAAGGAGCATAAGTGGCAGTTGCAAAAAATATGGCATATAAACTTGCGCTTGAACCAATAAGAAGTAAGCTGTTTTTGAACCCAGGAACTAATGAAGTGACAGCTATGAAAATGAAAGCTCCTGTTATGCCACCAAGGATATATATTTTCCAAGCTTCATTTTGTTTGTAAAAATCAAAAAATAATTGCCCAATAAAATAAAGTCCTATGGAATTAAATAAAAAATGAATGAAGTGAAAATCTGAAAATTGATAAGTAATAATTGTCCAAGGATGATTAAGTAATTCTTTAAAAGACGTAGGAACTGCAACAATTGAATTTAAGTTGATTGCATTGTTAAATCCAAATTTTAAAATCAAATTACCTACAAATAACAATACAAATACCATTGCATTGACAAATATGATCTTAGTGATTGCATTGCCATATTTTGCTTGATATTTTATTTCTTCAATTATATTCATTTAACTATTGGACAACATTACCCATCAAAAAGTTGCATTCAAAGACTAAACTTATTCAAATTTCGATAAAACTATCGAGAATTTTTCTAATGCCATTTTTACTATCAATGGGTTTTTTCTATCGTTTAAATACCAAATCACTTCTTCTCCATCGCTAACAGCTACACAGTCAACATAAACACTGTTGTTTTTGCTATCCAATACTTCAATTTGATCATGGCTTATGATTTTAAAAACACCTTCTTTGTAATAGGCTGTTTTGATGATAGTGGATGAATCTTTTTCAAGCTCGTCAAATTGTTTTTTGGATAACCATACTGAAGTTTTGCTGTACAATGTGTCATGATTGCCTTTGCTGAAATAATTGTGCTGTGTATTGGATGTGTCTATTGCTTCCCTTGTCATAGTAACGGAGCCACTGTCCATAAATAAGCCATCACCCCTTTCCCAATCAAAACTAATTTCTTTGTCGTAGTTGAATTTACTTGGTTTTACAATGAATTGATTTTCGCCAATTTCATAAATGAGTTTTTTGCCTTCTTTTATTTCTATGGTTTTTACTAAATCATCGCAATATTTTGAAATGTCTAATTGGATTTCGTTTTTTGATTTCCCCTTTTTTGCTAAAATACAGGCAGAATCTTTTCTGTTGGTTTTAAGAAGGAAATCTGCATACAATTTCAATACACCCGCACTTTCTGGAGCATACACAATCAAGGTGTCAATGTCATTTTGTATTGTATTAACTTCATTCGAAATGTCTTCATTTTCTAAGATGTATGTACTTCGCATGTACCTTGCATAAAATCGGTCTTGAGTTTTTATTTTTGGAATTGTTCTGTTCAAGTTTTTTATGGCTTCTTCTTTTTCCCCTAGTCCATATAAACATCTCGAATACATGAATTCAAGGGCATATAAGGAAGAAGAATCTTTCCATGTTTTATACCTGCTAACATCAAAATATCTAATAGCATCCTCAAACAGGCCTTGATTCGCAGCTAACATGCCCATGTAGGCATATCCATCAGCTAATTTAGGAGCTAAAAAAATTGTTTTTCTTATCAATACCAATTTAAAACTATCGCTTAACATTTCATAATTCATGTGGGTGTAAGCGAATTGTGCATACACTTCAGGAGAATTGGGATGGTATTTGTAAATCTTGTTCAGATTTTCCATGATGACATCTTTTTTCCCTTCAAACATTGCCAAATTGGCTCTCAATGTATAAGCATCTTTGTTTTTAGGATCTAATGCCAATATTTTTTTGATGGTAGCTTCACATTCTTTGTCTTTGCTATTCTTATATTCATCATTTGCTTTTTCTACTAATTTTAATACTGCAGGACTTGGTTTATATGGTTTTACTGGTGTCGCAGGTTTTTTTGTAGTAGGAGTTGTTTTTTTAGTGGTAGCTGGTTTTTTTGAAGCAGTTGGTTTGGGTTTGCTAGTGCTTTGAGTTGTTTTAGGGTTAACAAAAGGTTTTGGTTTTGCTTGTGCAAAAATTAAAACAGGACACAATAACAAGAAAAATACAAATTTTGACATTAATGGTTTTATTATAAGGTTTCAAAGATAAAAAAAATACATCTATTTTCGCAATTTTCAATCATTCATTAGGTACTTTTTGAATCAAACGCATTTTGTCTTCTTATGTTACATTCTTAAGTAAACTATTTTCGATTGTGCAAATTTAAAGGCTAAATAAGTCAGAGTCAATGAATTCTTTTTGGGCATATTCTTTCACTCGTTCATCAACTATGATATCCCTTGGTCTTATTTTTTGAATCAATGTAATGCCTTCTAAAGTTCTACATCTGCTTAGTGCTACATACATTTGACCATGCGCAAATGCGCCATTGCTGGTTTCAATTACCACTTCATCAAAAGTCATTCCTTGGCTTTTGTGTATGGTAATGGCCCAAGCTAGTTTTAAAGGGTATTGTTTAAATGTACCTAAAGTCTTGCTGCTTATTTTTTGAGTAATTCTGTCCCATACAAACGATTTGTTCTCCCAAGTTTCAGGTTTTACTTCAATGATTTTGCCATCTGCTAATACCACTTCAATTCCTTCAGGACTTAATTTGTTGACTTTTGCTATGGTGCCATTGACATAGCTACCGTCCATTGAATTTTTTATAAACAACACTTGTGCTCCTTCTTTTAAAATCAAGTGAAGTTCTGTGGGTAAATTTTTTAAACTAAAATCATCAGTTATTACACCTTGATATAAATATTCTGGCGATTGTATTTTTTCTAACCTCAAGTCGTTGATGCTTGATGCAACTTGGTTTTTAGTACATAACGTTATTGAAAAATCATTTTCCGAAAATTTAAAATCCGGTTTATACCTTTCGTTTAAAAATTCTATTGTGTCCCAATCTGCGATGTTTAAACGAATTTGGTTTAATATTGAAATGAAATTTTTATCAGTTTGTCTGTATATTTTTTTTAATTCTAAACAATGCAAATTCATTTCTTTTAAACAATGAGCACTAAAAAAATAATGAGAATTATAGTAGCCGTTAAACAAAGCATGTTCAACATCAGTATTGTTTACTACCGGCTCTAACTGAAATAAATCACCTACTAATATGATTTGTTTACCACCAAATGGCAAAGCTGCATTTCCTCCATTAATTCTTAAAGAATAATCAATAGCGTCTAAAATATCAGCTCTAATCATGGATATTTCATCTATGATGAGGGTATCCATAGCTTTTATGATTTTGTGTTTTTCAGAGTATTCAGGGTATTTTCTTATTTCTTCATCGCCTTTTAACATGGGTCTGAATGGGAACCCAAAAAAAGAATGTATAGTTTGCCCACCAATGTTAATAGCTGCAATACCAGTTGGTGCTAATATAACCTTTTTCTTTTTACTTTCTTTAATGAAGTGCCTAATTAACGTAGATTTTCCAGTTCCTGCTTTTCCTGTAATCAAAAAACTTTCATTGGTGGTTTCTATGCCATCCATGATTCTTTGAAAAGTTTTGTTTTCTGAATCTAAATGTGAGTTGTTGTTCAATTGTTTAGTATGTAAGTTTTTAAATCTTCTATTTTTCTATTATTGCTTTTGAAAAACTGATTTCTTTGTTTTTCAGCCACACCACTTATTAAAGTACTTTTGCTTTTTAAATTATTAATCCACACTTTGCTTTGATCATTGAAAAATTTATTGCTTGTGCGCATGCTATTAAACGAATTGTAGCTAATGTATGTGCTTTGCTTTTCATTTGCTTCTATAACTACACAATTGTTACCTATCATCAAATCACTGTGGTACATGGTGTAATCTTGTGATGTCATGTTTCCTTTTCGGTTAATTTTTTTACCAAATTCTGCTTGTTTTTGCAATTGTTGTATCAGTTGTTGCAATTCATCTAAGATGGTAATTGCCGTTTCTGTTTGATTAAAAAAACCTGCGTCCCAATAAAATTTAACTTGTTTAAGTGTGCTAGAGATGGTCTCGTCAGTCCATATTTCAGTGCTGTTGATGATGGAATAGGTATCAGCAATTTTGTCGCCAATTTCTCCTAGTTCAGGATTGATATTATCAAACTCAAAACTCTGTGTTTGCAACTCTTTTAATCCAATGATGGATTTCATCCAATAAAACAATTTAAAATTCGATAATTTTTTAAAGTAAAAATGATGAAATACCGGGATGTCTTCTGCAGCAAAAATTAAATTGTTCAATTCAAATTTTGATAAATAGCCTAAATCCATGGCAATGTTATTTAAGTAATCTTTAAAATTACTCTCATTTTCTAATTCTTTACTGAATTTAAAAGTAACAACATTGGGAATTTCGTCATTTAAGGCTTCTAATGGCACATCAAAATGGTGTGAGAGCATAACCACTTCGTTTAAAGTTAAATCTGTTTCACATCTCAATCTCCTGTATGCGCTATCTAAACTAATGTCCAATACGGAGCTAATTTCATTAGCCAGTGAGATGTTGTTGGGTATAGAATGCTTAATGATGTTGATGAATTTTTCTTGATATATCAATTTGTTGACCATGTTTATTTTATTAAAGCCTAACAAATTTACGCAAATTTTAATAATATTCAAATTTATTATTTGCAAAATTCAATAATTAAACATTCTTAAAACTGTAAAATTCGTAAATTTCCTTTACGTTAATTAAAATATAGTGTTTTTTAGTACAATTCAAATTGTATGTTTTTTGTTGCTGCGATTCTTCATTATTTATCTGCATTGTTCTTCCCCAATTTTGTACCAACAATTTAAATAAATAACAAAATGAAAAATTCAATTAAAAAAACCGCCTTATTCTTTATGCTTATTTTATGTTCAATAAAATTAAAAGCAGCAGATTTAACTCAAATGGCATTTATAGAAATAGATGCCAGAACCAGCAAAATCAATTCCTTTGAATATCCACTCAATTCATTAGTAAGAGTGGAACTTGAAAAATCAAAAAAATACCAATTGTTAGACAAATACGATATTGAGTATTTAGTAGGAAGAGATAGCTTACAAGTGAAAAATTGTTACAGCCGTTTATGTTTATCCAGTTTAGGGAAAAAACTAAAAGTAGAAAAAATGTTTACTGGAACAATAGAAACATTGGCTAATAAAATCATCATTACTTACAAAATACTAGATGTAGAATCGGGTAATTTCGAAAAAGTACAAGTAAATGAATTCTTGAACTTGCCTCAAGAGATTAGAAACATGATCAGCATTACCATGAATGACATGTTTAGTTTGCCTAATGATGTAGAATTAGTAAATTCTCTGACTAAGAAAAATGTTTTTGACAACACCATTAACAATCCTTATAAACCATTATTAAAAACAGATGGTCCAAGAATGGGATTCACTTATTTCACAGGTCATGGCGCAGAATTGTTAGGCAATAAAAAAAGTGTTGGTGGTTTTGATGCTCATCCCATGATGTTCCAATTTGGATACCAATTCGAGAAACAATATTTAAACGAAGGAAACTTCCAAGCCCTTGTTGAATTTGTGCCAATGTTAACAGGCTTAGACCAAGGTTTATGTATTCCAAGTTTTACCTTGTTAAATGGAATGAGAAACAATAAAAATGGGTGGGAGTTTGCCTTTGGACCCAGCGTCTCTTTTGTAAAAAAAGCCAATGGATTTTATGACCAAAGCAATGTATGGAGATTAGCAAAAGACACAGCCAATATCGGTTATAAACCTATACTTGAAAAACGAATTGATAGCAGAGGTGATGTCAGTATCATGCCTAGTTTCGTGTTTGCTTTTGGTAAAACTTTTAAAAGTGGAAGAATGAATATACCTGTAAATGCCTATGTTGTTCCTAGTAAAGAAGGTATAAGATTTGGAGTTTCTTTCGGTTTTAATGCCCGTGATAGATTCATTGTGAATAAAGAAGATTAATTCTCATTAATCTATACCATATTTTGTGTTTGGTATTTATTTAAAAAAGCCATGTATTGTACATGGCTTTTTTATTTTAAAAATTAAAACATTTTAATGGACCATTCTTTTTGGCTTTACTTTTTTTGTTCTTTAATCCTAATTTCAATCCTGAAAAATCACTGAAATTTATACCAGCAAACAAGTCAACATCCTTAATATTTCTTGTGTTAATAAAAGAATATAAATTGTTGCTGCCTATATACAATGGTCCAAATCGCAATGAAGTTCCAATTCTCAAACCTCTGTAATTATATTCAAGTAAAACAGGAAGAGAAATTTCAAAATACCTTGTCTCATATCTAGGTGATGCCATCAAATAGCTTTGATATCTGTGGTGAATAGATGATTTTTTTCTAAGGCTTTGAACTAATACAGTACTTATAAAATAATGTTTTCCTAGTTGAAAATCTGAACTGACACTGATTCTGCTTGGGAGTCCAATATTTATGTTTCTATTTGATTCAGAATAATGACCAATAGATTGAAAAACTGAATCTATTATTTTCTCATAGTCGCTGTTGTCTAAATCATTTCTGAAATTGTTGTCATTTTGCAATATCACATCTGAATTGGTGTTTAAAGTTCTTACTTCAGCATTTTGATAATTGATTTTTCCAATGTCCAATATAGCAAAACCTATTTTAGAATGGTAATCTGGATGTAATTTTTTGTAATTCCCGTTTTGTTTAAATGCTTTTTTCTTAAATAAATAAGTTGCACCAATATCAGTCCCCCAACCCTTACCAATTTTATCGCCATATGAAATAAATGTGGCATTCATAGGTTTAATTAATATGCTATCATGATTTAAATTAATGGTATTGATTTCACTTTGATGGTAATATGCCCCATTAAAACCCCATTGTTTTTTAATGCTAATGCCAAAACTCAATTGCCTTTGATGATCTAATTCAATTTTTTTACTTAAATTAAATACTAATTGAGCTCTGCTGTTAGCACTTAATGTAATTGCATCTATTTGGTTGTTTGCCGAAATGGATTTATTAAATAAACTAAAGGCTGCTTGGCTTGAATCCAATTCTTTAAACAATGCATGAGCTAAATTTTCTGATAGTTTATGTCCTCTTAATTGCACATTGCCCAGAGTTACTAATCCTATACCCCAATTGTGTTTTAATTTAATATAAAAACCAGGGCCATACACATCCGATGCTATTGACAATTGTTTGCTTTTCCCATTTAAATTCTCATGCATCCAAGACTTGTCAAACTTAGGATTGCCACTTTCAGTTTGGTAATGCAGTGGGATGTTATTTGGAACTCTATAAGCTGAATAAGGAAGCCTAAGAGATAGGTAGTTGTTATTGGCATTAACCCAAAATCCAGCTACATTTACTTGCCATTTTATGGAAGTAAAGCTATTTAATGATGGGTTTAATTGAAGTGAGTGTAATGGATTGTAATTGCCATTAGATAGTTGAGAGATGTTTTGAGCATAAATATTATGAAATACAATGGCAAAACATAGAGTCGTTATTTTTTTTAATTTTCCCATTTTCACCTCTTTTACAATAAAACGCTTGAAAGAGTAAAAATGTTGCCTGAGATTTTTTTTATTTTATTAATTTCATTGCAAAATGGTTAATTCCTGCTTCTTCAAATTCTTCACCATAAGTTTCAAAATCTATTTTTTTATAAAAATCTACTGCATGAGTTTGTGCATGCAACATGGTTTTTGTGTTATAAGGCAAGTCGTTGATGCAAGCTTCTGCTAAAGCCTGACCAATGCCATATCCTCTGAATTCTTTTAATACTGCAAATCTCTCTAGTTTGATGACTCCAATTTCCTTAAATCTCCATCTGCATGTACCACATGGGATATCATTGTAATATGCTATGAAATGGGTACTCATCTCATCTTCTGGGTCGTATTCCTCGCTAGGATCTACTTGTTGCTCAATGACAAAAACATCATTCCTAATTTTGAATGCTTGATCTTTTTCTAATTTATTTTTAATTTTTAATACCTTAATCATTCTGTAATTTGCACTGCAATTATATTTAAATTTAATGGAATATTGCATATTGGCACGCATTTGGCATTGCATTAAATATAATAAATACAACAATGAAAACTTCAATACTAGCCCTTGTTTTGTTGTTAAGCATGAACATTAAAGCTCAAACTAAATTGACAGTAAGTCCTAATCCTGCAAAGGACATTGTGACTATTAAATTTGACGAAACAATCAATAAACCAGTAACTATTACAATTTTCGATTTAATAGGAAATAAAATCACCACTTTTACTTACGAAGAATTCTCTGTTGAAGAAATTTCTTTAAAAAACACACTAAATAAATACGGAATTTATCTTCTAAATGTGCAAATTGGAGACAAAAAGTATGTTAAAAGGTTGATATTCAGCGAATATTAAAAGATTTTCATCTTTTTTTAAAAAATTGTACTTTTGCTGCCCTCAAAATAATTAAATATGGGCAATACACAAATTAAAGAATTATTGGGAAGCCAAGCTGAAAGTTTGTTAACTCACCAATGTAAAACCATCAGTAAAGAACAAATACATTTACCTGGAAATGATTTTATAGACAGAATTTTTGGTTCTACTAACCGCAATCCACAAGTGTTGCGTAGCTTAGGTGCTCTATACAATCATGGTCGATTATCGGGTACTGGTTACATGAGTATTTTGCCAGTAGATCAAGGAATTGAACACAGTGGCGGTGCATCTTTTGCCCCAAATCCCATCTATTTTGATCCAGAAAACATCGTAAAACTTGCCATAGAAGGCGGTTGTAACGCTGTAGCTTCTACTTATGGAGTGTTAGCAGCATGCAGCAGAAAATATGCACATAAAATTCCATTCATTGTTAAATTAAATCACAATGAATTTTTGACTTACCCAAATAAATTTGACCAAATCATGTTTGGCAGTGTTGAAGAAGCTTGGAATTTAGGAGCTACTGCAGTAGGAGCTACTATCTATTTTGGTTCACCTGAATCAGGTAGACAAATAGTAGAAGTGGCTCAAGCATTCGAAAGAGCTCATGAGTTAGGAATGGCAACAATTTTATGGTGTTATTTGAGAAACAATGGTTTCAAAAAAGATGGCATTGATTACCATACCGCTACTGATTTAACAGCTCAAGCTAACCATTTAGGAGTTACCATTCAAGCAGATATAATTAAACAAAAATTGCCAACAAATAACGGTGGATACACTGCTTTAAATTTTGGTAAAACACACGCTAAAGTCTATTCAGATTTGTGCACCGATCACCCAATTGATTTATGCAGATACCAAGTTGCAAATTGTTACATGGGACGTGCTGGATTAATAAATAGTGGTGGCGAAAGCAAAGGAGCTAGTGATTTAGCCGAAGCAGTAACAACAGCAGTAATAAACAAAAGAGCTGGAGGCCAAGGTTTAATAAGCGGTAGAAAAGCTTTTCAAAAACCAATGAACGAAGGTGTGGCATTGTTGAATGCAATTCAAGATGTCTATTTAGAAAATGAAATAACTATTGCTTAATCGCAAACTTTACTTTAATCTTGCATAATAAATTATGAGCTGGTTCAAAAGAGTATCAGAAGGTATTACTACCAAAACCAAAGAGAAAAAAGCCACACCAGACGGATTATGGGATAAGTGTCCTAAGTGCAAAACCATTACACCGCATAAAGACTTAGTCGAATCTAGGTATGTATGCCCTTCATGTGACTATCATTATAAAATTAGTTCAAAAGAATATTTTGAGATCCTTTTTGACGATAATAAATTTACCGAATTAAATCCTAATTTAATTTCAGGAGATCCTCTTAATTTCACTGATACAAAAGCATACAAAGACAGAATAAAAGACAGCATTGCAAAAAGTGGATTAAAAGACGCTGTGAGAACTGCTGTTGGAAAATCCAATGGTAGAAAAGTAGTCATAGCGTGCATGGACTTTGGGTTTATTGGTGGTAGCATGGGTAGTGTAGTTGGCGAGAAAATTGCAAGAGCAATTGATTATGCACGTGAAAAAAAACACCCCATGATCATCATCAGTAAAAGTGGTGGAGCTCGTATGATGGAGGCAGCATTTAGTTTGATGCAAATGGCAAAAACATCCGCTAAATTAGCGTTGTTATCACAAGATAAAATTCCTTATTTATCCATTTTGACCGACCCTACTACTGGAGGAATTACAGCATCATTTGCCATGTTAGGCGATTTTAATATTGCAGAACCCGAAGCACTAATTGGTTTTGCAGGTCCTAGGGTTATTAAAGAAACAATTGGTAAAGATTTGCCTAAAGGATTTCAAAGCTCTGAGTTTCTCTTAGAACACGGTTTTGTTGATTTCATTGTCAACAGAAACATCATGAAAGATAAAATTAGCATGCTTTTAAGCCACATTTGGGATTAATTAAACAAACAATAAACAAATTTAAAATACAACAATAAAATGAACTTTCCAGAAAATTTAAAGTACACAAAAGAACACGAATGGGTAAGCATCGATGGAGATGTTGCTACAATAGGTATCACAGATTTTGCTCAAGGTGAGCTTGGAGATATCGTGTTTGTAGAAATCGAAACTGTTGGTCAAACCTTATCTAAAGATTCAACATTCGGAACCATCGAAGCTGTTAAAACAGTGAGTGATTTATTCATGCCAGTATCTGGTGAAATCATGGAACTAAACCCTGAATTAGAAAATCAACCAGAATCAGTTAACACCGACCCATACCAAACAGGTTGGATGGTGAAAGTTAAGATGTCAAATCCATCTGAAGCTAATGATTTGTTGGATGTAGCTGCATACCGCAGTTTAATTGGTCACTAATTTTACCTTAGTCTAAATCATTTTAATAATTTTGACTAAACTATTTCATATGATTAAATTTCAATTGCCTGCAATTTTGTGGGCAATTTTTATTTATACACTATGTTTAAGTAGCAATGGAGGGTTTAAATCTGATTTAATTTTTGGAATTTCTACAGATAAATTAGGGCATGCTTTTATTTTTTCTGTGCAAGTGTTCTTTATTATGCAAGGTTTGTCCAAATATTGGCGCTTCCCCTTTTTAATCAATAAAATTAGATGGATTTCGTTGTTAATATCCATTGTGTATGCAGTTATAATAGAAATAGTACAACATTATTGTACTGTCGATAGAATTGGAGATTATTGGGATTTAATAGCAGATATTATTGGGTGTTTTTCAGGTTTGTTAATGTTTCACAGCGTATATGGAAATTTAAAGTTTATGGAAGATAATTGATTATGTTTTTTTATAACATGTTTGATTTTCAAATCATAAAGAATTTTGCATTGTTAAATTTCTGTTATTTTTTAAAAAAAATCGTTTACTTTTTAAAACCTATTTGTATTCATCATTAAAATCATTAAATTTGTAAAGTTATGGAAGTTAAAAAAAATCCAAATGTTGACATTAGCAAAATGAAGCTAGAATTTGGCCTTGTCGGAACCATTTTTGTTTTGGCTTTTTGCATTATCATGTTTTCTTTTACCACATTCAAAAAAGACATCAAGAAAAAGAAAATTGTAGCTAAATCCGATGACACTGAAGTTATTGATAATACTGACCACAAAAAAGCACCACCACCACCGCCACCACCACCAACTCTTCAAATAGTTGATAACAATGTTGAAACTAAAGAAACACTTGAATCTACAGAGTTTGAAGAAACAAAAGAAGTTGAAGAAAAATTGCCAGAATCAACAGGTAATGGGGAAGAAAAAGAAAAAATTGTAGAAGAAAAAATATACGAAAGAGTTGAACAAATGCCAGAATTCTTAACTGGTGACGATGGATTAAATGATTTTTTAAATGAAAATGTAGAATATCCTCAAGCAGAAAAAGATGATGGAATTGAAGGAACAGTGAATGTTTACTTTATTGTAGATGAAAATGGCAATGTGATAGATGTGAATACAAACGGTCCTCAAACTTCACCACCACCAGCTAAAGCACTTATGAAAGCGGCAATTACAGCTGTTGAAAAAATGAAAGAATCCAAAATGTGGAAACCCGGTTTCCAAAGCCGCAAGGCAGTGAAAGTAAAATGTGTGGTTCCTATCACTTTCTCTGTAGAAGAAGAATAATATTTTAAAGTTGAAATTTTAAAAAAGGCTTGGTTAATTTACCAGGCCTTTTTCATTTTATTGTCATTTTTTTCCTTTTGAATACTTTTTCTTTTCATCTATACATTATTTAAACATTGTTAAACCAATTTTAATATTCAATGTTTATGAACACCAAAAAAAATCAAATTTTATCTTTCGAAAAAGACAAATTATCATTCACCTTATTAGGCTATTGTTTCTCAATAGGCTTTTTCATTCTACTATTTTCATTAACTACTTCTTCAACCTACAAAGAGCCAAAAAACACAAGCAGCTTTACTGAAGATGAATTTGTTCCAATTCCTCCCGTCATCCTAGAAATACCTAAGCCAATATTTGCCTCAGAAAAGATTCAATTAAATCCTTCTACATCTATTGTGATTGGAGAGCCATTAGATACTTCTTCTCACGTTATCGATCCATTTGTAGATAATAATGTTTTACAGCCTATAATCAATGAACCTAGTGAAATCATTATACCCCCAGTAATTAAACCTTTTTATACACCAGTTGAATTGACAGATTTGCCTTCTTTTGTTGGTGGAGATAAAGCTTTAAATTTGTATTTTGAAAACAATTTAAGTTACCCTAAGATGGCCATTGAATCTGGAATTGAAGGAGTAATAAATGTGTTGTTTATTGTAGAAACAGATGGTTCACTATCTAATATCCATATTGATTCTAAAAGTGCAAAGTTAGGAAGTGGTTGTGAAACTGAAGCTATTAAAGTAATTAGAAACATGCCAAAATGGCTTCCAGGTAAAGTAAAAAATAAAAATGTAAGAGTGTTATGCAGCATGCCAATCACATTCAGTTTGGAAGATATAGATTGATAAAAATTTAAATTAATTTTTGTTTTTGTTGCCCAAATATTGCTTAATACTTTGTCAAAATTTTCTTGAGCATAATCTTGGTTAAAATGACAAATTGAATGAAAGAAAATTCAATAAGCTCTGTAAATATTCTTTTTTAATCCTTATTTTTGTGGAATGTCTAAATCAATGGCAAAAGACAATAAAGAAATGGATTTTGAATCTTTCAAAACAGAAGTTTTAAATGATTATAAATTAGCTGTAGAAAGTCGTCAGGCAAGCTTACTTGGACGTAAAGAAGTATTAACAGGAAAAGCAAAATTTGGAATTTTTGGTGATGGTAAAGAAGTAGCTCAATTAGCTATGGCAAAAGCCTTTAAAAAAGGAGATTACCGCAGTGGATATTACCGCGATCAAACATTCATGTTTGCTACAGGCATGAACACAATTCAGCAGTTTTTTGCTCAATTATACGCCCATACCGATGTTGTAGCTGAACCTAATAGTGGTGGCAGAAGCATGAATGGGCATTTTGGGTCAAGAATGTTGGATGATAATGGAAATTGGTTGCCCCAATCGGATAGGTACAACTCCACATCAGATATTTCACCAACTGCTGGACAAATGCCAAGATTATTAGGTTTGGCTTTAGCTTCAAAATTGTATAAAGAAAATAAAGAATTGCATCAATTTACTGATTTTTCTAACAAAGGGAATGAGGTAGCATTTGGTACCATTGGCAATGCAAGTACTAGCGAAGGAGGTTTTTGGGAAGTGATGAATGCCGCTGGAGTTCTTCAAGTTCCCTTAGCAATGAGTGTGTGGGATGACGCCTATGGCATTTCTGTTCCTGCAAAATACCAAACAACCAAAGAAAACATCAGCGCAATATTGAGTGGTTTTAATTCTGATGAAAATGGAGTAGGAGTGGATATTTTTCATGCTAAGGGCTGGGATTATCCTGAATTATGCAAAGTTTACAAAGAAGCAATAGATCATTGCAGAGAAAATCACCGCCCTGTTCTAATTCATGTCAACGAAGTAACTCAACCTCAAGGACACAGTACCTCAGGTTCTCATGAAAGATACAAAAGCAAAGAAAGATTGCAATGGGAACAAGATTTTGATTGCATAAAAAAAATGCGCGAGTGGATTGAGCAAAGCCAATTAGCAAGTGCAGAGGAATTAGATAATATAGAAAATGAGGCAATAGAGCTTGTAAATCAAGCTAAAAAACAAGCTTGGGAAGCCTATTTAACTCCACTAAAAAATGACATAAAAGAGGTAGTAGCAATCTTAGAAAAAATAAATCATGAGGTTGCATTGCAAACTGCAAGTCAATTAAGTACTATTAAAGACCCAATCAGAAAAGACATTGGAATGGCAATCAATAAAGTGTTAATTGCAACCATTGGTCTTAATCAACCTGAAAGGAACGAACTTAAAAATTATTACAATGCCTTTCTTAAGGTAAATGAAGAACGATATTCTTCTCTTTTGCATAGCCAATCTAATCACAATGCTTTAAATGTCAATGAAATTAAGCCAATTTTCAATGATGAATTAATGGTAGATGGCAGAGAAGTGGTGTTAGCTTGCTTTGATGCTGCACTTTCACGAGACCCAAGAGTATTTGCTTTTGGAGAAGATGTTGGTGCCATTGGTGACGTGAATCAAGGATTTGCAGGCATGCAAGAAAAGTATGGAGAAGAAAGGGTATCAGATACCGGTATCAGAGAATTAAGCATTATAGGACAAGGTATAGGAACAGCCATGCGCGGGCTCAGACCAATTGCAGAAATTCAATATTTAGATTATTTGTTGTATGCTCTCCAAATCATGAGTGATGACATAGCAACCATTCAATACAGAACTAAAGGCGGTCAGAAAGCGCCTATCATCATTAGGACCAGAGGACATAGGCTAGAAGGAATATGGCACAGCGGTTCGCCTATGGGTATGATTATAAATGCTGTAAGAGGGATGTATGTATGCGTTCCTAGAAACATGACTCAAGCAGCAGGTATGTATAATTTACTATTAAAATCAGATGAGCCAGCATTGGTAGTAGAATGTTTAAATGGTTACCGATTAAAAGAAAAAATGCCAAGCAATATTGGCGAATTTACAGTGCCTTTAGGTGTACCTGAAATTTTAAAATTTGGCACAGATATCACCATAGTAAGTTATGGAAGTACTTTGAGAATCATTCAAGATGCCATGGTTAAATTAGAATCATTAAACATCAGTTGTGAATTAATAGACGTTCAAACATTGTTGCCATTTGATAGACATCATTTAATTGTAGAATCTTTAAAGAAAACGAATAAAGTAGCATTTATTGATGAAGATGTACCAGGTGGAGCAACAGCTTACATGATGCAGAAAGTACTTGAAGAACAAAAAGGATATTTACACTTAGATTCTGCTCCATTAACTATTTCAGCTAAAGCACACAGACCAGCTTATGGTACTGATGGTGATTATTTTAGTAAACCTAATGCCGAAGATATATTTTATGCCATTTATAATTTAATGCACGAATACAATCCTAGCAAATACCCTGAAATTTAAAAAAATATCTTTTATATTGGATAAAAAAAGGCTTGATTTTATTCAAGCCTTTTTTTTAATGCGTATATTTGATTCATTATTTGATAACAAAATATATTTTAGTTAACACTTTGCTGTAGTCGTAATTCACAGATTTAGGATCGGTGACATAATGTTCAACTGCATAATCTATTTTCAAATTATTTTCTTTTTCATAGTTTATTAAAGACCCGTATGCTTCCCCTGTTTTAGAATATTCTCCGTAATATTCCACCATTATGGCTTTTGAATTTGGAATATCTAGACATTGTACTTTGTCTTTAGAATCGAAATGTGCATTCACTGACATTCCTATATAAATATCTGATGTTTGTGTTGATTCATTGTAGTTTTTGAAAACACTATAAGCACCATAGTTGGATTCAATTTTATTTGATGCCAAATGACCAGCAACCATGCCAAAACCAGAAGAAAATAATGTGCTATCGATTTTGCTAAATGAGAAATTTTTATTTTCAACACAAGCTAAATGGAATTCTGAAAAATCAACCATTTTAACTTCGTATTTTGAGTTTGGTTCACTAGGCA
>CAYVDH010000026.1:0-26074 GCA_964450355.1 uncultured Flavobacteriaceae bacterium | reverse complement strand
AAAGAATCTTCATCAATATAAGCAAAGTTATTAAAAGCTGTAATAGTGATTTCATAATCAAACTCATTTGGGACACCAGCTTTAAAAACTAAATCTGTTGCAATGCACATTAATAATTTCTTTTTTAATCCAACTATATTTATTAAATTAAATTGAATAAACTCAGTATATGATAAAACGTCAATTTTCATAGCGTTTTTTATTTCAATTTCAGATAATGTAAATAATTTAATTAATTGTGAAATGTAAATTTCTTTAGTTCTTTTTTCAATAGATTTTTTAGTAATTATAGTCAAAAGCATTATTATCGCAATTTTTTCGTTTCTAGTAAATGAATTATATGTTTTGATTAATTCTATGTTTCTTGAATTCAAATTAGTTGATTCGTTTTTACGATATACAATAAAATAAATTATCACACCAACAACTATAAAAAAAAATCCAAATGCTGCCCTTTCTAAAGGATTATTTGAACTACTTGAATCTTTTGCAATACTTTGTATGATATTCATTACACCTGCAAAAATTAAAATATGTCCTATTATTTTCATAAATTTATTTTTTAATCAGCTCCCATTTTGTAATACCATTTTGTTTTGCTTCAAACCTAATTGTTGAATCAGTTAATGTTGTGATAGTGTATTTGTGAAAATCTCCAATTTGAGGAGATGCGCTAAAAGTAGTTGTCAAAATGTATTGATTGCCAATTGATTCAGCTAAACCATGATTTTTATATTTTAATGATAAACTTTCTCTAATATACACAACATCATCTTTAGAAATAGTTGCAATTAAAGAATATGTTCCCCAAGATGTTTTACTATAATAATCACCCCAATATTGTTGAGGCGGATTTATTAAACTTGTTTGTGTGTTTGAATTATTATTATTGTTATTATTTTTCTTACAACTTATAATTAAAGTAGATGCAATTGTAAATATAATTAAAAGTGTTTTCATATTGCAATACTAAAAAATATATTTATGTAAACCAAGCCGTTGACACCATTTTTTTAATAAAAGAATACATTGGAAAAGTCGAAATAATAGTTATCAATAATTTTTTCATATCTCAAATATACACTTTTGGTTTAATTATATACGCATGCAATACATCAATTATAATACGTCAATTCATATGGCTTTGTTTTTTATTTAAAGCTTTTTTATTAATTTTGTTAGGTAAAACTCAAAAACTGATGAAATGCGATAACCCTATCAATTGTAACGAATGCAAATGGAAATCAAACTCATTGTTTCGTGAACTTGCAGAAACAGACAAAGAGTTTTTGTTCAGTGAAAAAAATCAATTGCATTTTAAAAAAGGACAACAAATATTTCAAGAAGGTACAGTGCCAAGAGGATTGTATTGCATACAAGAAGGGAAAGTCAAAATTGCACAATTAGGGAATGATGGCAAAGAAATAATATTACATTTAGCTAAGGGGTCAGACATCATGGGGCATAGAGCAATACTTGGTGAAGATACATTTTCATGTTCAGCATATGCATTAGAGGATACCAACATTTGTTTTATTCCACGTAGTACATTTGTTCAATTGGTGAAAAAGAATACAAATTTATCCTTTCAAATTCTTCAATTGTTAGCAAGGGAACTCAAAGAATCAGAAACTAGGACAACTATTATAGCTCAAAGCAATTCAAGGGATAAAATCATTCAAAGCCTAAATTTATTAATCGATTGTTATGGGTTTGAACACGATGGTAAAACAATAGATGTGATTGTTTCTAGAGAAGAGTTAGCCAATTTGTCGGGTACCACCAGAGAAACTGCAATCAGGGTTTTAACAGAGCTAAAAGATGAACACTTGATAGATTTAGATCATAAAAAAATCATCATTTTAGATAGATCGTTTCTTTGTTTATTTTAATATAAACAATATGTGATTTTAGTCACATTTTCTTTCGTTATTAAGTTCAATATTTGCCAAAATATTTTTTTTTGAGATTAAAAATAATACAATAAAAGATAAAAAGGTATTAAAATGCTTTTAATGATATGATACTAGAACAAATTTATACAAACTGTTTAGCGCATGCCGCTTATTATTTGGAGAGCAATGGAGAGGCCGCTATATTCGATCCGTTAAGAGAAACGTTGCCTTACATAGAAAAGGCAAAACAAAACAATGCTAAAATTAACTTTGTGTTCGAAACGCATTTCCATGCAGATTTTGTCAGTGGACATTTAGATTTAGCTGCACAATGTGGTGCTAAAATTGTGTATGGTCCTACAGCAAAACCTCAATTTGACGCCATTGTAGCTACAGATGGACAAGAATTTATGGTGGGACAATGCAAAGTGAAAGCGATACACACACCTGGTCATACATTAGAAAGCACAGTTTATTTAATACATGACGAACAAGGCAAAGAGACTGGGCTTATTTCTGGAGATACATTGTTTATAGGTGATGTTGGACGACCTGATTTAGCTCAACATGTAATTGCAGATTTAACACAAGATAAATTAGCTGGAATGTTATACCATTCATTAAGAAATAAAATAATGCCACTTAATGACGATGTTATAATTTATCCAAATCATGGAGCAGGTAGTGCTTGCGGTAAAAACATGAGTAAAGAAACTAAAGATACTCTTGGCAATCAAAAAAAAGTAAATTATGCTTTAAATCTTAATTTATCAGAAGATGAATTTAAAAGACAACTTTTAGATGGACTAACAGCACCTCCGGGTTATTTTCCAAGCAATGTATTGATGAATATTAAGGGTTATTCGAGCTTTGATGACGTATTAAAAAAATCGATGAAACCTTTAACCATAGATGAATTTGAACACTTAATTGAATTTGAGAAAGTGTTGATATTGGATACTCGTAAAGCAGATGACTTTTCTCTTGGTTTTATTCCTTCAAGTATCAACATTGGATTAGAAGGTAACTTTGCTCAATGGGTAGGAGAAGTCATAAAAAACGTAAACCAAAAGATGTTATTGGTAACCGATGAAGGAAAAGAACTTGAGGCTATTACACGCTTGTCTCGCATTGGTTTTGATTCTGTTCAAGGGTATTTAAAAGGAGGTTTTGAAACTTGGAAAAACAGTCTTAAGCCAATAGATAAAGTGAATAGAATTAGTGCCCAAGATTTGGAAGACATGTATGAACAACACCCTTTGATATTTGATGTAAGAAAAGCCAGTGAATTTGACTCAAAACACATCATTAATTCTGAGAATACACCCTTGAATCAATTGCATCAATATTTTGCTCAATTTCCTAAAGCTACTCCTTTTATAGTGATATGCGCTGGAGGGTATAGAAGCATGATTGCAGCCTCTATTTTAAAACAAAATGGGTGGCATCAGTTTACTGATGTAGAGGGAGGTTTTGCTGCTGTTGAAAAAACATCCATTCCTTGTACTAAATTCATTTGTCCAACCACAATGTTATAAAATAAAAGATTATGCCAATATACCATCAACTAGGAATAGTACCCAACAAAAGACATACTGTAAGTCGTCAATCAAATGGAAATTTATATCAAGAAGAGCTTGTAGGAACTCAAGGTTTTGCAGGAATGTCTTCGTTAGTATATCATTTATACCCGCCTACTAGAGTAAAACAAAAAGACAAAGCGTATTCAGTTGCTCCCAAAATTGCAGTTGAAAACGGCTTAGATGCTATGAGTTTCAAAGGGTTTGATATTCAACCTGAACAAGATTATATAAAAAGTAGAAAAACATTGTTTGTAAATTCAAGCATGCACATTGGTCTTGCTGCTCCAATGGAAAGTACAGCCTATTTTTATAAAAACGCAGATGCTGATGAGATGATTTTTGTACATGAAGGAACTGGAACTTTATACACCATGTATGGCGAATTAAATTTTAAATACGGAGATTATATCATCATACCACGAGGAACTGTTTATCAAATCAAATTTGATACAACCAAAAACAGGTTGTTATATGTTGAGAGTTTTTCTCCAATTTTTACTCCTAGCAGATATAGAAATCAATTTGGACAATTATTAGAACATTCACCGTTTTGTGAGAGAGACATTGTACGTCCAAGCAATTTAAAAACTCATGATGAACAGGGAGAATTTGACATTTTTATTAAAAAGAAAGGTGTGATGTTCCCTTATCAATACGCCAATCATCCTTTTGATGTTGCTGGTTGGGATGGTTATCATTACCCTTATATTTTCTCTATTTTTAATTTCGAACCAATAACAGGTCGCATTCATATGCCACCACCAATACATCAAACATTTGAAAACGCCAATTTTGTGATTTGTTCTTTTGTTCCTAGATTGTACGATTATCATCCTGAAGCCATACCGGCACCATATCACCACAGCAATATAGATAGCGATGAATTGTTGTATTATGTTGATGGAGATTTTATGAGTAGGAACAACATTGAAAAAGGGCAGATTACTTTGCATCCAGGAGGTATTCCACATGGACCTCACCCAGGAGCTATTGAAAGAAGTATTGGCAAAAAAGAAACTGGTGAACTAGCTGTTATGATAGACCCCTTTGCACCAGTCATGATAACAGAAGAAGCCATGAAAATAGATGTAAAAGAGTATTACAAATCGTGGCTAGAGGATTGATAATAGAACATAATGATTAGTCATTAGAAGTGCATTTTATTTCAAAATAGTTTAAGAAAAACACTAATAAAATTGCCCCCCCCATTTAAAGTGATTAAAATACAATTAACCAATAACCAATAACCATTAACCAATAACCAATAACCAATAACAAATAACCATTAACAAATAACCATTAACAATTAACCAATAACTACATGACAAATTTAACAGAAGTAAAAAATTACAATTATGGCATTGAAAAAATTTTTGACAAAGCTCAAGATTTTTTACCAATAAATGGTACTGACTATGTTGAGCTATATGTTGGAAACGCAAAGCAAGCAGCACATTATTATAAAACAGCATTTGGCTTTGAGAGTTTTGCTTATTGTGGACTAGAAACAGGTAACAAAGAGTATTGCTCGTATGTGGTAAAACAAGATAAAATTAAATTGGTATTAACTACACCGTTTAATCCTGACAGTGAAATATCTCATCATATCAGAAGGCATGGTGATGGTGTTAAAGTCATTGCCTTATGGGTAGATGACGCTCGCAAAGCCTTTGAAGAAACGACAAAGCGTGGAGCTGAAATAGTTATGGAGCCTACTGTTTTTAGTGATAAAGATGGCGAAGTAATAAAATCTTCAATTAAAACTTATGGTGATACCATTCACACTTTCGTTGAGAGAAAAAATTACAATGGAGTGTTTTTGCCAGGATTTGAATCATGGACAAGTGAATACAATCCTGGAACCAAGGGGTTGAAATACATAGATCACATGGTAGGAAATGTCAGATTAGGAGAAATGAACAAATGGGCAGATTTTTACGCAAATACCATGGGGTTTGCTAACCTCATTACATTTGATGACAAAGACATATCTACTCAATACACTGCATTGATGAGTAAAGTAATGACAAATGGAAATGGCAGAATTAAATTTCCTATCAACGAGCCAGCCATTGGATTAAAAAAATCTCAAGTTGAAGAATATCTCGATTTTTATGGCGGTCCGGGTTGCCAACACATTGCTGTTGCTACTGATGACATAGTGTTTGCAATTTCTGAAATGCGAAAATCAGGAGTTGAGTTTTTACATGTACCTGGTACATATTACGACACAGTTACTGATAGGGTAGGAACCATTGCAGAGGATATGGCAACGCTAAAATCATTAGGTATCATGGTAGATAGAGACGAAGAAGGATACTTGCTTCAAATTTTTACAAAACCAGTAGAAGATAGACCAACTTTGTTTTTTGAAATCATACAACGTAAAGGCGCAAAATCATTTGGAAAAGGGAATTTTCAAGCTTTGTTTGAAAGCATAGAAGCAGAACAAGAAAGAAGAGGGACATTATAAACGCTCAATTAAAAAAACATCAAAAATCTAACATCAAAAATCAAAAATTACTCATGCTTCCTCCTATAAATTTCAAAAAATGGATTGATGAAAACCGTCATCTTTTAAAACCACCAGTTGGCAATCAAGTGATATACAAAGACAGTGAATTTATTGTGATGGTAGTTGGTGGACCAAATGCTCGCAAAGAATTTCATTTTAATAAAGGCGAAGAATTTTTCTATCAAATAGAAGGAGATATGCAATTACCAATTCGTGAGAATGGCAAAACAAGAGTAATAGATATTAAAGAAGGTGAAATTTTTTTACTTCCTGCAGGTGTTGAACATTCTCCACAAAGATTTCCAAATACAGTAGGTCTTGTCATTGAAAGAAAAAGAACAAATGACGAAATGGATGCTTGTACTTGGTATTGCGAAAAATGTGACAACGAGTTGTATAAAGGAGTATTCCATTGTGATGACATCGTGGAGCAATTGCCTCAATTAATGCAATCTTTTTATGATGATTTAACATTAAGAACATGTAAACACTGTGGAACAGTAATGGAAATTCCTAAATTAAAAGAATTAGCATCATGAAAAAAGCAACAATAGTAGGATCTGGGCTTGTTGGGTCATTATGGGCGCAATACCTTTCAAAGGCAGGTTACTTGGTGTCTATCTATGAAAAAAGACCAGACATGAGAACGCAGATTATGTCTGCTGGAAAATCAATCAATTTAGCCACATCTTATAGGGGATGGAAAGCCTTAGATGAAATTGGGATTGGGGATGAAATAAGAAAAATAGCAATCCCAATGCATGGAAGAACCATACACAATTTAGATGGAACTTTGAATTTTCAACCTTATGGCAATGAAGGACAAGCAATTTATTCAGTATCTAGAGGAGAAATCAATGCAAAATTGATGAATTTAGCAGAAGAAAATTTGGGAACTAAAATACATTTTAATCAAGAGTGTATCGATGTTGATTTAAAACTTGGTAAATGTGTTTTTAAAAACACAATAAATGGAGATTTGACAGAAGAGATATCGGATATCGTGTTTGCAACAGATGGGGCATTTTCGGCTGTTAGGTATCACGGGATGCAAAAAATAGATAGATTTAATTATTCTCAAAACTACATCGCAGATGGGTATCGAGAAATATTATTACCTGCTGGAGCAAATGGCGAATATTTGATGGAAAAAGAAACTTTGCATATTTGGCCAAGAGGTAGATTCATGCTTATTGCTTTGCCTAATTTTGATGGGTCATTTACATGCACTTTATTCATGCCTTTCGAAGGACATGATTTTTGTTTTAATAACTTAAAATCGAAAGATGATGTGAATAGCTTTTTTAAAATAGTTTTTCCTGATTTTTATCATTTAATGCCAACTATAGCAGATGAATGGGAAAACCATCCTTTATCATCTTTAGCTATAATTAGATGTTATCCATGGACTAAAGATAAAGTGGCATTAATGGGTGATGCAGCTCATGCAACAGTTCCTTTTTTTGGTCAAGGCATGAATTGTGGGTTTGAAGATTGTACCATCATGTGGCAATTGATGCAAAAACACAACGATGACTGGAGTTTGATTTTTGAGGAGTACCAAAGATTAAGAAAGCCAAATGGTGATGCAGTTCAGGATTTGTCTTTGCAAAATTACATAGTGATGAGAGACAAAGTAATGGATGAAGAGTACCAGTTACAACAAAAAATTGAAAGAAGAATCAATGAGCTTTATCCCGATAAATATTTTCCTTTATACAGCATGGTATCATTTACAGATATTGAATACCAAATAGCGTTAGATAAAGGGAATAAACAAAGTGAAGTTATTAGTTATTTAATCAAACACCATCAAATAAATCATCAAACTACTAAACAACAGATTGATGACATTATTCACAAAGAATTTAAATCACAAAATTAATGCAATCAGTAAATTTTACGACAGAAAATAACATCGAAAAAGAATTTGTTTCTTCTTTGAGAAAAAATGTTAATCAATATTTTAAAACGAACAATTTATCAGTAAAGGCAAATACGTCAATGCACATAAAAACAGCAGTAATGATAAGCCTTTATATTTTGCCATTTATTGCTTTAATGGTATTTCAAATGCCAATGTATATAGCCTTGATTATGGTTGTAATAATGGGTATTGGTATAGCTGGTGTAGGTATGGGAGTAATGCATGATGCTTGTCATGGATCCTATTCGAAACACCAATGGGTGAATGATTTGTTGTCAGGTACTTTGTATTTATTAGGAAGCAACGTGTTGAATTGGAAAATACAACACAATGTATTGCATCATACTTATACCAATGTTGGTGGCATGGATGAAGACATTGAAGCCAAGGGACCAATAAGATTGTCTGAAAATTCACCTTTGAAAAAATACCATAAATACCAATTTATTTATGCATTTTTCTTTTATGGGTTAATGACAACAGTTGTTTTGATAAAAGACTTTCCCAAACTTTTTTATTACAATAAACAAGGGCTGGTGAAAGGTCAAAATAAAAATTTAAATTTTGAGTTCTTTAAAATGGTTCTTCGAAAATTTGCTTACATCGTTGTTGTAATAGGATTGCCATTACTTTTTACCCAGTTCACTTTATGGCAAGTGTTATTAGGCTTTTTTATCATGCATTGGGTCGCTAGCATCATTCTTAGTTTTGTTTTTCAAATGGCACATGTAGTAGAAGGAGCAACTCAAAATAAAATAGAACCAGTGATACAAACTGATTGGGCAGTACATCAATTGAATACAACATCTGATTTTGCTCGACATAACAAGTTGTTAGGTTGGTATATAGGGGGGTTGAATTTTCAGATAGAACATCATTTGTTTCCATATATCTGTCATATTCATTATCCCAATATCGCTCCAATAGTGGAAAAAACAGCAAAAGAATTTGGTATCAAATACAATTTAAAAGAAAGCTTTAGTTCCGCCTTTTATTCGCATATCATTCGATTGAAAGAATTAGGTAGGTTCGATAAATTAACATTAGAAACATAATAAATCATGAATGAAAAAATAATAGAAATAAACGAGAGAATTGCTGAGAAATTCAAAGCAATTGATCAAAATCCAGAAGTACATTTAGAGGGATTGGTATGGGCTAAGCCAATAACATACTGGGATTACATCCTGCCAGATGCTTTGTTGAATTTGCAAATACAAAGAACAACTCAACCTGACGAAATGGTGTTTATCATGTACCATCAAATCAACGAATTGTTGTTCAAAATGATTTTATGGGAAATTAATCAAGTAAGTAATAAATCTGATTTTACCCCAGAGTTTTTTACTGAAAAACTAAGAAGAATTAGTCGGTATTTTGATATGCTTTCGTCTTCTTTTGATATCATGGGAGATGGAATGGAGAAAGAGCAATACATGAATTTTAGAAATACTCTAACTCCTGCCAGTGGATTCCAAAGTGCTCAATACCGTATGATTGAATTTGCTTCAACAGAGATTATCAATTTAATAGACAACAGATTTAGATCGAGCATAGATAGGAATACACCTTACGAGCACGCTTATGAACATTTGTATTGGCAAGCTGCTGGTAAAGATCATGCAACTGGGAAAAAAAATACATTAATCAGGTTGTTTGAAGAAAGGTACAAAAAAGAGTTTTTGGAAAAAATGGAACATTACAATGTCTGTAATTTATATACTAAATTTAAACAATTGCCAAGTCATGTTCAAAACAACGAAGAGTTAATAAAAGCAATGAGACATTATGATTACACAGTAAATGTTACTTGGGTAATGGCACATTACCATGCAGCAGCTAAATATTTAGGGGAGTCGGAAGCAACAGGAGGTAGTGATTGGAGAAAGTACATGCATCCTAAATACCAAAGGAGAATATTTTTCCCTGATTTATGGTCAAAAGATGAAATTGATAACTGGGGTCATAATGTCTAACAAATAAATACAATACGATGATAGAAAATCAAAAATTAACATCTTTTTTTCAAAAAATTGAATTAGATGAAAAAATTGAACCAAAAGATAACATGCCTGAAGAATACCGCAAAATGTTAATTAGGCAAATATCTCAACATGCACATTCAGAAGTAATAGGTATGCAACCCGAAGGAAATTGGGTGTTAAGAGCACCTTCATTAAGAGCCAAAAAAATATTGTTAGCTAAAATTCAAGATGAGGGAGGGCATGGTTTGTACTTGTACAGTGCTGCTGAAACTCTTGGCATTAGCAGAGATGAAATGATTCAACAACTGCATGAAGGGAAAGCAAAATATTCAAATATTTTTAATTATCCCGCTCTTACTTGGGCCGATATTGGCGCCATTGGTTGGTTGGTGGATGGAGCTGCAATAGTAAATCAAGTGTCATTGCAAAGGACTTCGTATGGGCCTTATTCACGTGCAATGGTTCGAATTTGTAAAGAAGAGTCTTTCCATCAAAGACAAGGCTATGAAATTATGACTACCATGATGAGAGGAACAGCTGAACAGAAACAAATGGCACAAGATGCCATGAACAGATGGTGGTGGCCAGCTTTGATGATGTTTGGTCCACATGATAACGATTCAGCCCACTCACAAAAATCCATGCTATGGAAAATAAAACGTGCAAGCAATGATTCTTTAAGACAAAAATTCATTGATAAAACTGTAGATCAAGCACATTTTATAGGGCTAACTGTTCCAGATGAAAAGCTTAAATTTGATGAAGCAACTAGTCATTGGGAAATTGGTGAAATTGATTGGGATGAATTTCATCGTGTAATCAATGGAAATGGTCCTTGCAACAGACAAAGAATGTTACATCACATTAAAGTTCATAATGAAGGGAAATGGGTAAGAGAAGCTGCAATGGCCTATGCAGAAAATGAAAAAAAACTTAATCAGAAATTAACAAAATAAACATGGAAAATAAAGATACACAACTGCCATTATGGGAAGTTTTTATTCAAAGTAAAAATGGATTGCCACATAAACACGAAGGAAGCATTCATGCCTCAGACAAACAAATGGCTTTAGAGAATGCAAGAGACATTTATACTCGTAGAGGTGAAGGTAGAAATATTTGGGTGGTTCTTTCAGAAAATATTCACTCTTCACTTCCTGAAGACGAAGCCGAGTTTTTTGATCCAGCTGATGATAAAATTTACAGACATCCAACATTTTATAACATGCCAGAAGGTGTAAAAAACATATAATTGAAAATGAAAACAAAAGAAGCTTTAATCAATTATTGTCTTAGATTAGGAGATAATAACTTGGTGTTAGGACAAAGATTTGCCGAGTGGTGCAGCAATGGCCCTATACTTGAAGAAGACTTAGCTATGACAAATTTTTCTTTGGATTGTTTTGGACAGGCAGAGTTGTATTTTAATTATGCCGCTGAATTAGAAGGAAAAGGTCATGATGCAGATCATTTTGCATACCATCGCAACGAAAGGCAATATTTTAATGCATTGATAGTTGAAATGCCTAATGGAGATTTTGCAATGACCATGATGAAACTGTTTTTGTATTCAGCATTTTCAAAATTAAATTACGAATCATTGTCAACTTCGCCAGATGAAACATTGGCAAATCTCGCTGCTCGATCTTTAAAAGAAGTTAAATACCATTTTAGACACAGCAGTGAATGGATTGTAAGGTTTGGTAATGGTACTGAAGAAAGCAAATTCAGAGTTCAGAATGCATTAAATGAATTGTGGATGTACACCTCAGATATGTTTGAAATAACAGAAACTGATACTGAATTAATGGAATTAGGGGTGATAAATAATGCTCAAAATTTATTGAGTCAATGGCATTTATTAGTGAATGAAATATTGATGCAAGCTAATTTAACATTGCCTTCACCTGATTCATACATGGCTAAAGGGGGATATTTAGGAAATCACACTGAGCATTTAGGACATTTATTGTGCGAATTGCAATATTTGCAAAAATCCCACCAAGGAGCTAGCTGGTAATTCTTTTTTTTCAAATTATTAAATCATATTCATATACTTTTGTAAAAGGAATATGAGGGTGTTTTTTTATACTTTGTTTATGGTTGTTGTAGGAATTATAGGTTTTGTGATATACTTGCCTAGGAAAGATTACACAACAACTTGGAAGCATTTCTCATATTCAAATGCCTATACTTTTGACAGCTTTCATGTTCCCAAGCCTATAGGTAATTTTATTTATGGAATAGATGTTTCACATCATCAAGATAGCATTGATTGGAAACGGTTATCTAAGTTTAATTGCCATGGTGATAGTTTAAAATTTGTATGGATGAAAGCTACAGAAGGTGTTAAATTTAAGGATAAAAAATTCTCCTACAATTGGATTTACAGTAAAAAGAATGGTTTTAAACGAGGTGCTTATCATTTTTTTAGACCGTTATTAAATGTTGATTCACAAGTATTAAATTTCATTACTCAAGTGCCATTAAAAGAAGATGATTTAAGTCCTGTATTGGATTTTGAGGTGACAGAACAGTTACCTGTAGATTCATTAGTGCCTAAGATTAAACATTGGTTATATCAAGTAGAAAGTTTTTACAAAAGAAGACCCATTATTTATACCAATAAAAGATTGTACAAAGACATTGTAAAACCGTATTTTTCTGATTATCCATTGTGGATAGCTCATTACGATACATCCAATATTGAAAAAGCGATAAGTTCCGATAAATGGGAGATTTGGCAATTCACCTCCAAGGGCAAGGCAGATGGAATTAAAAATAGAATAGACATAAATGTGGTTAAGGATGGTTTAAATTAAATTTTTAGGTAAAATATTTTATTTTTATTTTCGTTTAATTAAAAGATGATTAAAAAATACTATCTTATATGGTATATATTTTGTTTTACACAGATTAATGCTCAGCCTTTAAACCATAAAACTATTCGTTTTTTCTCAAAAGATTTAATTTATGAACCTCTTGAAAGAGATTATTTATTTATTTCAAATACTGAAATATCTAATTTACAATACATGGGGTATTTAGATTGGTTGTTAAAAAACAACAAAAAAGAGGAATACTTAAGAATGTTGCCAGATACTCAAGTTTGGCGAAATAACATGGTTTATAATGAACCTTTCGTGAAATATTATTTGCGGCATCCAGCATATCTAAGATATCCAGTAGTTGGAGTTTCTTATCAACAAGCTATAGCTTTTTGTAATTGGGTGGCAGATAGACTAATGGAAACTGAAGAATTTAAAAAGTTAAACCTTGAAAAAATAATACTACGTTTACCTACTGAAAATGAATGGAAGAAAGCTGCACGTGGCACATTGCCTGAAACTGCTATTTGGCCTTGGGAAGGCAATACCATTAGAATGGAAAATTGCAAGAAAAAAGACGAAGGCAAATATAGATTGAATGTAAAAAAAGGCAAAGGTGATTTGGGTGGAATAGCAAGCCAATTAAATGATGCTGGTTTTATTACAATACCAACATACTCCTATTGGCCAAATACCATTGGTTTGTATAACATATGTGGCAATGTCGCTGAATGGGTTCATGAACATAAAGCCAAAGGCGGTAGTTGGAACGATTTGCCCTATAATGCCCGCATAGATTTTAATAGCCCTATTTTAGCAGATACTTTTAGAAGTGCTACTATAGGGTTTCGTCCTGTGTTAGAAATTATAAGTTATAAAAAAACTTTGCAAAGCCAACCTTTAGTAGTGAATGCTAAAACAATAAGTAAACAATTAGGTTTAGTTAAAGATAGTTTATTTGCATCGTTTTTTGAAACTAGTAATCATTTATACAATACTTTTTTAGCAGAAACAAAAAACACAAGTTTTTCAATAAACAATATTGGATGGGCTGCATACACTCCATATAATTATATCCAGCAATATGGTTGGCATCCGAATTATGACAACTTTCCTGTAGTTAATATTACTTATGAAAGTGCGGTGAAGTTTTGTGAATGGTTAACCCAAAAATACAATCATTCTACTGATAAAAAATTCAAAAAAGTAGTATTTAAATTACCTACTGAAAAAGAATGGGAATTGGCTGCAAGAGGTGGAAGAATTGGAATTCCATACCCTTGGGGTGGTCCTTATTTCTTGAATTCTAAAGGGGTTTATTTATGCAATTTTTCGCCCTTAGAAGAAGTGTATATGTATAAATTAAAATTAAAAAAGAATACAAAATTTGACAGTTTATATTTATACTCAACTGTTGATGATTATTACAATTATACTAATGGGGATTCCACAATTAGTAGAGCCGTTGATGGGGCTATTTATCCATGTGTAGTAGATTGCTATTTTCCCAATGGTTATGGACTGTGGAATTGTGCTGGAAATGTAGCAGAAATGTTAGCAATAAAAGGTGAAAGCAAAGGGGGAAGTTGGACATCTACTCAACAATATATTCAAATAGAAGCGAAAGAATATTATATCAATAGTAATGCGAATCTTGGTTTCCGTTTTTTTATGGAAGTGATAGAAAAATGAAATTTTGATTCTAAAAATGAAAATTTGCACCTATTGAAACATGTGTACTATTGGTTTTAAACTTAAATTGTTGAATTTGAGTTGTATTGCATTTTTCAAAACTTGTTGTATTTAATATGTTTACCGATGATGGCCGATAATGTACCCCTATATTAAATCCAAACTGTTTTTTTAATCTTATAATCACTGTAAAGCTCGAAAATAGATTTAATTTATTTTCATTTAATTCATTTGTTGATTTATAAATAGGATTTGAACAATATGAAAAGGTACTTGTGTCATTAAAATTATCATATTCCCTTATTTTTTTTACTTTTGAATAGGTTAAGCCTATTTCAGTTTTTAAGCTTAATTTTGAATCAATGAAATATTCTAATCCTCCAGTTAAACCATAACTATTTGAATTTGTAATTAAGTCCATATCTGACGAATGTTTTGTGCTGTCAAAAAAAGCTCCTCTAAAATAGATTGTTTTTAAATTTGTATAACATGGATTAATGGAGTAACAAATTTTGTTTTTGTTTTTTAACTTTATGCTAAATTTTAAATAATATCCTAACTGATCTGCTTTCTTGTAATAATCAATTTTGGAAAATGCTCTAAAGGTGTTGAGTTCAAAAGTGTTGTATAAAATTGAGTCATTGCTTTTTGCATTAATATTTGTAAAATTAATGATTAAAATAATGTATATTGAAAGTTTTAAATTACAAATCATTTTTTTAAATTTTATACAATAGTAACTTTTTTAAATAGATTCATTGGTTCACCATTTCATAATTAATACACAAATTCATCTGCTTCTGAAGTGTTGCTTGATTTTATTTTATAAATCAATGACAGCATAAAGTATTGCTGTAATTGGTTGTTTTGTGAAATGTAAACGTATCCATTTTGATTGATTCTACTAATTCTCGTGTTTTGATTCAAAATGTCGTATGCAGTGATTTTGATGTTGTATTTTCCATTTTTGTCAATAGGCTGTTGCAAATAGGCATTCCAAACGTATATTACTTTTCCTATGCCAGGTACTTTAGATTGATTGTTTACAGTGAAATCTGTATTTAATTCGGTGCCAAATTTCAAAATGGTTCTTAAACTAAATTCCAAAGAATTTGTATTTTGTTTAAAGTTTAAACTTGAATTAGCCGTGTTGTTAAAATTTGCAAATGTAAATGAACTATAAAGACTCAATTCAAGGCTATCGCTGAACGAAATTTCTAAAGAAGGACTTAATGTGATTTGGTCATTGTGATTGAAAGATTTAATATTGTTAATGATGTATGGGGAGCTGATTTTGCTATGGTTTATGCTGTTGCCTAAGTATAATGATTTGTATAATTTAAAGGAAGTAGAAAGGTAAGATCTTAAGTTGAGATATCCTGAAGCATTTATTGGTCTTAATACAATTGAACCGTCTTCAAGATTGGTGTTTTCTGTGATTTTTGTGTTATTGGATTGAGTCAACGTAAAGTTTGCATACAGGTATCTAAAATGTTTTAGTTTACTGGAACTGCCATAAAAACTAATTTTATTATTAATCACTGGTTTTAAATTCGGATTGCCAATATTTCTTTGCCAATTGTTTTGATAATTAATTACTGGTGCTAAATCATTGACAGTAGGGAACTCAACATTCTGACTTGCTGAAAAATTAAGATATGCTATTTTATTGTAAAAATAAAATCTAAAATTTGGTAATAGTTTGTCATAAGTTTTATCTATTTTTTCATTTAAAGTCAAGTTGTTGTTAATTAAATTGTATTGAATCAAAGTTGCTCCAGTTGAAAAGAAAATTGTTTTGTTTCTGAAACTAATGGTAGGTTTGGTGCTGAGTTGTTCTATGCTGTTTTCAAAGTTCAACTTTAACGAATCAATATTGGAATTGTAAACTTGATTAAAATCTGATTTTCTTTGATTAAAAGCTCCACTTGCAATTTGATTAAATTTGTTTAATTCAAAATATCTATCACTAATCAATGAAAGATTTATTTTTTTGTACAAAGGCATAACTCCTGTTAAAGTCATTAACCAATCTTTTTTATTGAGGTCAAATATTCTTTGGTTATTGAAAGTGTCTTTGTTGTTGTCTGAATATTGAACATTTTTATTTTCATTTATAACTTGATTAAAAGAACTTGAAACTTGAAAATAATAACGATCGTTTTTTCTTAAACTTCTGTTGAATGAGATTTCTCCCCCATAATTAAAGCCTTCATTTAAGTCTTTGAAATTTGTTTTTCCAGAATTAATTAAGCTATTGTTGTACATTATTTCATTGAGATTGAATCTGTCTTTGTTCAAGTCTTTGACATTTCCATAAACACCTAAGCCAAATTCTCCTGTACTGTCTATAGTTTTAGTGTAATCAATGTTGATTTTAGCATTTTTAAAAGTGCCAACAGTGTTGCTACTGTCTTTGTTTATTCTACTTGTACTATCGTTTATTGCATTAATGGATTGACTGGTATTTATGCTTGAAAATACATTTTGTCCTATGCTTCCATTGATAGATAATTTTCTTTTCTTGCTGAATTCATTGAAATAAGTAAAAGCAGAACTAAGGTCATTGTTAAGATTGCCTTTGTTAGAATAATCACCATTGTTGTAATAATAAAATACATCATTGTCATTTCCACTTCCATTTCTTGAACTGCTGTAAACATCATGCCAATTGTTGAATCCAAAGTCAAAGCCAGTTTCATTGATGTTGTTAGAATTAACTATAAAAGATAATTTTCGGTCGTTTTTAAAACCATTCAGTCTCAAACCTGCTTCATATCTGTCTTTATTTCCGTATCCAGCCATTGCATCTCCGAATAGGCCATTTTTTTTGTTTTTCTTTAGTTTTAAATTGATTACTTTTTCTTGATTTTCGGTAGATGATCCATCAGGGTTTTTAGGGTCAAATACTTGAACAGTTTCTATCATATCAGCATTTAAGTTTTTAGAAACTAACCCAGGGTTATTGCCAAAAAAATCAGAACCATCTACTAAGATTTTAGAAACAGTGGTGCCATCTACTTTGATTTCGCCTTTTACATTCACTTCGAATCCTGGTATTTTTTTAAATAATTGAGCTACATCGCTACCTGGTAATACTTTAAATTTGTTGGCATTAATTTCCATGGTGTCTCCTTTCATTCTTATGGCGGCAGTACTTACTTTAAATGATTTTAACACAAACAGTGATCTGTTTAATTTGATGTCATCAGATTCAAACATCCAATACCCTAAATTTTCTACTCTTGATTTTTTAATGGTTACATCTTCGTAATTTAATAAACTAAACACGATGAGAAGAGAGTCTGTAGAAGTAACACTTAATGAATAGTTGCCGTTAGGTGTGGTAAATCCAAATTGAACTAAGGAGGTGTCCGAAGCTCTATACACACATACTGAAACATCGGGTATTGGTTTTGAAGTGGCAGAATCTATAACATTGCCTTTAAATACTCTAACAGTTTTTTGTGCATTTACATAGGAACAAAAAACTAAAAATATAAAGAGAGTAAATTTTAATTTCATATTTGAATATAAACTCAAATATAGTTAAATTATTGTAATTCACTAAAATCGCATGTGCATTCTGCCTGGCATTACATCGTTGTTGTTGTTGTTTGAGCTAGGTTTTATTTTATAAATCAAAGACAGCATGAAATATTGTTGAAGCTGGTTGCTTTCTTGTATGTTGATGTATCCATTGGTGGTAGTTCTAGTTATGCTGGTATTTTGTTTTAAAATATCGTAGGCGGTTAATTTTAAGTTGTATTTACCATTTTTACTTATCGGTTGTTGTAAGTAAATATTCCATAAATAAATTAATCTGCCGAATCCTGGAATGTTTTTTCTATTGAGTAAACTAAATTCAGTGTTTAACTCGGTTCCTGTTCTAAACAATGTTCTAACGCTTGCCGAATATGAATTTGTAAATTGGTTGTAATTTAATGATTTATTAAGTTCGTTTTTTGATTTGTTGTATGTAAATGAACTGTTTAAGTTAAGCTCTAAACTATCGCTAAAAGTAATGTTTAAACCAGGGTTAGCTGTAAAGTCTTCGGTGTTTATAGACGAATTAATATTTCTATAAATGTATGGTTTCTGACCATTTGAATAATTGTAGCCTAAATTTAAAAACACGATTTTATACAATTTGTAAGAGGCGTTAAAAGCATGAGTAAAATTGTAATATCCCGAAGCATTAACTGGTTTTTGAATTATTTTGCCATCATTTCCCATGGTATTGACATACACTTTAGCATTGCTTGAATTCTCAAATTGAAAATTAGTAAACAACGAACGGAGATTTTTGACTTGTCTTAATACATATCTTGCAGAAATGGTGTTCTTTTTCACAGGTTGTAAGTCAGGATTTCCAATGTTTCTTTGCCAAGTGTTGCTAAGGTTTATAATAGGTGCTAAATCATTGATAGTAGGGAAAGTGATGGTTTGAGAAGCGTTCAGCATCATGAAAGTTTTTTTGTGTCGATAATGCAACATGGCAAATGGCAATACATTGTTATATGTTTTATTTAAAGTAAGATTTGAACTTAAGTTTTCGTTAACAATGTTGTATTTTAACAATGTTGTTCCAAAAGAGAAAAAAGTACCATTTTTATTGTCGTAATTAATGCTGGGTTTACTGCTTAATTGTTCAAATGTGTTTTTAAATTTTAGAGATAAACTATCTACATTGTTGTTGTAGTTTTGATTGAAATCCTTTTTCGAAAACAATTGAGCATCTTTGGTAGTTTGATTGTAATTTGTAAAATCATACCATCTATCGTTTTTTAAACTAAAGCTAAAATTTTTGTAAATTGGCATTCCGCCAGATAAAGTTAATAGCCATTCTGTATTGGTGTTGTTTGATGTTCTGTAGTTGTTAAAAGTGTCGCTTTGGTTTTCTGTATATTGATATTGATTGTTGTCATTAATGTTGTAATTTACCGTGCTAGATACTTGATAAAAATAACGAATGTCTTTTCTAAGTTTTCTAAACAAAGACAGATTAAACCTGTTGTTAAAATCTTGTTTTTCTCCTTTATTGATGGTGAATCCACTGTTGTTAATAGTCTCGTTAAATAATATTTTATTGGCTTGATAAACATCTGTTTTATCCAAAGAAAAATAAGATCTAACTCCCATAGTAAACTCGCCTGTACTGTCGTATTTTTTACTGTAATCCGATTGAATTTTAGCATCTCTAATTAACCCATCTAAATGATTGCTGTCTATATTGAATCTCTGAGTTGAATCATTTAAAGCATTGATGTTTTTAGAAGATTGAATGGTGTTGTATGCATTTTGTCCAACATCTGCAGTAATAGATAATTTTCTGAATTTGCGGTATTCATTAAAAAAAGTTGTTGCTGCTGTGATGTTGTTGTTAATATTACCTTCGCCTGAGCTGTTGTTAGAAGTTGTGAAAAAATTTCTCCCAAAATCACTGCTGCTTCCATTTCTGGTTTCACGCTCAGAGCGATGCCAATTGCTAAACCCAAAATCAAATCCAGTACCATTGATGTTGTTGGCGTTAAATACAGCTGAGAGTTTTCTGTCGTCTTTAAATCCATTAAGTCTTAGTCCTCCTTCATATCTTTTATTGGTCCCATAACCGGCTATTGCATCTCCAAATAGTCCGTTTTTTTTGTTTTTCTTTAATTTTAAATTGATGACTTTGTCTTGTGATTCAGTTGGTGTTCCATCCAAGTTTTTTGGTTCATATACTTGCACAGCATCAATCATGTCTGCGTTTAAATTTTTAGAAACTAAACCTGGGTTATTACCAAAAAAATCAGAACCATCTACCATGATTTTGCTCACGGTGGCACCATCTACTTTTATTTCTCCTTTAACATTCACTTCAAATCCTGGAATTTTCTTAAACAACTGAGCAACATCACTGCCTGGCAGTACTTTAAATTTATTGGCATTTATTTCCATAGTATCGCCCTTCATTCTAATTGCAGAAGCGCTTATTTTAACAGATTTTAATTGATAAGGAGTTTGTTTTAATTTAATTTGGTCGTTAAAAAACATTCTATCGCCCATTTTAAATGTAGGTTTTTTAAATGTTTTATCATCGTAGTTGAGCAAACTGTATGTAATTAACAAAGAGTCATTAGAGGTTACGGTTAATTGGTAATTGCCCAATGGTGTTGTAAATCCAAATTGTAACAAGGAAGTATCTGAGGCTCTATAAATACAAACTGATACGTCTTTCAGTGGGGTTCCGGTAACAGAATCTATAACGTTGCCTTTATATGTTCTAAATGGTTTTGGGTTTTGAGAAAACAATTGTAAATGTGCCAAGAAAAGCAGTGAAAAGGTAATAATTAATTTTTTGAATAACATATAGGACGTCAATTATACTGATTTTTTTTAAAACTACGAAAAGAACTTGATAAGCGAATGATATTATTGTTTTAAAACAAAATAAAATATTTTTGCGACATGGAAATACCTTACTGGATGAGTAGAACACAACTGTTATTGGGCGATGAAAGTGTTCATAAATTGATGAATTCTAATGTTTTAGTTGTTGGTTTGGGCGGAGTAGGAGGCATTTGTGCCGAAATGATAGCCAGAGCAGGTGTTGGTAAAATGACAATCATTGATGCAGACACTGTAGATGCCAGCAACAGAAATAGACAGATACCAGCACTTAGCAGTACTGAGAAAAAAATAAAAGCGGAAGTATTAGCTCAAAGATTATTAGATATTAATCCTGAATTAAAACTCACTGTGTTTACCTTTTTTGTAAACGATGAAAATACAGATGGAATTTTACAAAAGGGACAGTTTGATTTTGCTTGCGATTGTATTGATACGTTATCTGCCAAAGTGAATTTCATAAGAAAATGTTTATCAAATAAATTGCCTTTTGTCAGCAGCATGGGAGCAGGAGGCAAAGTGGACCCTACTAGGTTACAAATAGGAGATATATCAGAAACTAAAAATGATTATTTGGCGAAATATGTCAGAAAATATTTAAAAGAATACGGGATACGCTCAGGTTTTCAATGTGTATTCAGTCATGAGTTGCCAGATAAAACCAAAGTGATAACAACAGAAAAAGCAAAGCCTAAAAAATCCATTATAGGTACCATCAGTTATATGCCTGCTATTTTTGGTTGTGCATGTGCAAGTGTTGCAATAAGGGAGCTTGTTAAATGATTTTGTTAATCAATAAACAGGGCATCCATTTTGATGTCGTTTTGAATCAGGTCTGTATATTTATTGGGATATAAACCATAAGGGCTAATGAAGGTAATAAAAACAGATTTTTTTGTTTTAGTGTTGGATTTAAACTGACTAATTTTGTTTCTAAGTTCTTCATCGTATTTTTTATCAATAACATAGGGATGAATAGAGAATTTCATTTCACATAAGTTTACAATTTGATCGCGTCTATCAATTACTAGGTCAACTTGTGCCCCTTTGATTTCTGAGTTACTTCGCCATGAAGAAATGTGAGTTTCAATGCCCGATATCCCAAGAGATTTTTTTATTTGGTCACTGTGATAAAGGCATACTTGCTCAAAAGCATAACCACTCCAAGCTCTGTGTTTAGGATTATCAATGTTGTTTTTCCAATAGTTTTTTTCAGATAATTGATGAAGTTTGATGAATTTAAAATAAAAAAAAGAATAAAAATCGCATAGTTGGTACAAACTGTTTTTGCTTACTTTGCCGTAAGGGATGTATTTTCTAATGAATCCACTTTCTTCTAATTCATTTAATAGTCGAGTAACGCTGCCGCCATTGCTAAGTTTTGTTAAAGAAATAATTTCTTCTCTACTCAATCCTTTAGCTTTTTTTGCTAAAGCTTCAATGATGGCTTGGTGTTTTTCATCTTTTTGAAATAACGATTTGAAGATGTTTTGAAATTCTAAGCGAAGCAGCCCATTTTTAGAAAAACATATTTGATCTATGATTTGGGTGGCACTGTATCCTTTTTTAACTTCATCCCAATAAAAAGGAACTCCACCCATCACCATGTACAATTGAATGATTTGGTATTGGTCAAGTGTGATTTTTTTTGATTTTAAAAACAATTCACATTCGTTTAATGTAAAGGGTTCAATTTTTAGTCGGTGCGTAACTCTGTTGTGAAGTCCTCCTTTGTTGTTAATTAATTCATTGATCATCCAAGAAGCTGCCGATCCGCATACGATTAAGATGACGTCTTTTCTAGCTGAAGCCCAACTATTCCAAAAATGTTCAAGAGCTTGCATAAATCCTGAGTGCAAGGTATCAAGCCAAGGCAATTCATCTAAAAAAATGACTTTTTTCTTGTGCGTTGATTTCTCTATTAAGAGTTTAATGTTTTGAAAGGCCGATAACCAATTGTTAGAGTATTCTATCTTTTGTTTTGGATATTGTTCTTTTATTGAGATATTGAAATTTGTTAATTGAGTTTCTAAATTGGTGTTTGCTATACCAGTTAATTGAAATGTAAATTTGTTTTTGAAAAAAGTTCTAATTAAGTAAGTTTTTCCAATTCTTCTTCTTCCATACAAAGCTAAGAACGATGATTTTGGCGAGTTAAGGATGCTATTAAATAAAGCTATTTCATCTTTTCTGCCTATAATTTCACTGCTTAGTGTTTTTTTCATATTGGCTACAAATATATAAAAACAAACAGATATAGCCAAAATGAAAAAATAAATTATTTATTTTAAAATGGCTATAAGTGTGTATAAAAATATAGATATAGCCAAAATGAAGTTAATTTGTTTTCATTAAAATGCCTTTGATGTTTTAAGTCAAAGACTTTCTATTTGGCTATAAAAGGTTAGTAAAGAGTAACTTTATGTGAACCACTAGATACGTTATCCTTCAATCCATAACCTTTATTAGTTACAAATAACTATTTTTTTTGTTTCAATAATTCCTGTTTCAAATTTAACTACCAAGTAATATAAGCCATTTGGATAATTTATTTCTAAATTTATTTCTGTTGATTTAAGTATTATTTGTCCAATGTTATTTATAATGGAAATAGATTCTACTTTGTCGATTGAATTTATAATCAAATGACCTTTAATAGGGTTGTTGATCACTATTTGATTTTTTAAACTTGTATTTAATTTTATAACATTTGAATAAGTAATGATTTGATTTTTGTTGATTAATTTAATTCGATAATAATTTAAGTTTTCTTTTGTGTAATCTAAGAAAATTAAAGAAGTTTTATTGCTTTGAGTGTTGTTAAAGTTACCTATCGAATTAAAGGAATATCCATCCAATGATTTTTGAATTTCAATGTAATCTACATCTTTAGGATTAAATAGTTTAATGTCTAATTGAATGTTGTTGTTTGACAACAATTCACCTACTAATTGACAATTAGTTAATGGTAATGAAGATAAAGAACCTTCTAAAATTTGATACCTCATTGCTGAAAATGGAGTATTAATGACATTAAAATAAATTGAACTATTTGACAAAATTCCCTCAGCATTAAATCCAACACCGGTATTTGAAGGGTTAGTTGATGAATTAGCATCAAAACTGTACAAAACACCACCGCCATTGTTTGGGCTATAGTTTTTTGAAATACCATTTTCATCTACAATATACTCAGTAAATAATTGCCAAGTATAGATATTGTTAGATTTAATACCATTTGGACCATGTAAAATGGTGTTGTCAGTCCCATTAGTATAATTTGCTGTGTCATTCAAAATGTAATTAGGACCAATACCATTTCCATATACTATGTAAGGTAAATCAGGAATTGGAGAACCTAGTTTTATGCTTTCAATAGCTCCATGCCAATCTTGTTGTACATCTGGTTTTCCATTGTTAATACCGATAGTATTATTGGTTTCTAGAGTAACACCTTTGTCATTCACTAATGGGTCAATAAAATCATCTAAACCATAGATGCCTGCACAAGGGTTTGCTGTACCACAATTATTATTAATAGTATTACCACTTATGGCTACACTTGAAATAATGTCATTTGCGCTTGCTTTTTCAATTATTGCACTCGAATCATTTCCTATATGAAAAGTCACTTGAATACCGCTAGCGCCATTGTTTCTAATGTTGTTGTTTGTGATAGAACTTTCTGCACCTCTATTAAATAAACCATTTGCTCCATTGTTGAAAATTATATTGTTACTTAATGTACTATTTACCGCTAATTCAGTAAATATGCCATTTTGACCATTTCCTACAGGTACTAAATTTGCGTCAAGTCCAATGATGTTAGCATCTATTGTATTGTTATTTGTTCTAGGGCCTGCAACAATAAAAGCTGGATATTGAGTAAATATATGAACTCCATGTAAAGTGTTGCCACTGATGTGATTTAATAAATTAGTAGCAGTTCCACCAACCACATTAAAACTAGCACCTTCTCTAATTTGAACTCCACTTTGAGTATTCCCTAAATCAACTTCACCAGTATAATCCAAACCAATATAATTGCCAAACACTTTGTTGTAATCTGCTAATGAACGAATACCAATACCTGAGAATCCATTGCCAGAAATAACGTTTCTTTCAACAGCATCTCTAACTAAGTCGCCATTAGTTCCAATTAAATTGTAATCACTGTTTTGTATTTGTACACCCCATTCATTGTTTCTTAAAATAACAGAACCAGTAGAATCTAAACCAATGTAATTACCAGCTACAACATTAGAATCAGCACCGCTAAAATTAACGCCATATTGGTTATTGCCAGCTATAATGTTTCTCTCTAAAACATCTGATACTCCATCAGCATTGGTACCTATTAAATTCGCTTTTGTTAATGAATTCATGACTATACCATCTAAAGCATTACCAAGGTCAAAATTACCATCTTTAGAAGTGCCAATAAAATTCCCAGCTATGATGTTTTCTCTTGCTCCACCTGAACTGCCATTTATTAGTATTCCAGAGCTATTGCCTGAGATTGTATTTCTTTCATAATAGTCAGATATTGCATTTCCATTGGTTCCAATGATATTCTTACTAGCACCTGCTAAAATAGAAACACCATTTTGATGATTTCCCAAATTACTATTTCCATTGTTGTTTAAACCAATGATATTGCCACACACTTTGTTGTTTTTTACATTGATTCCATTTAATTCTACACCATTTTGACCATTTCCTGAAAGTAAATTGCCTTCCAAATGATCATTTATACCATCATCTTTTGTTCCAATAAAGTTGTTTTGTGAGTTACCAATAATAATTATTCCAGATAATCTATTGGGTAATGCATTATCGCCTGAATTATCTGTGCCAATAAAACAATTTTGAATGACATTGTTATTGCCATTGTTTATTCTAATACCATATCCATCAAATGAATTTATAATCACACCATTAATTTTACAGTTGCTAGCATTATTAATAAACAAACCAGTGCAACTAATACCAGCTGATAATCCATTCAATTCAATTAAGGGAAGATTATAAAGAGAACCAGTTTGGCTAAGTCCGAAAATGAATGTACTGTCGTCAGAAATATTAGGTAAAGGGCTTAACAAATTAATGGTAAATGGACCAATTCCCGATATTTTAAATAAAATTGTATCAGCATGAAATAAATTGGAGTAATTAATAGCTTCTCTTAGTGAATTTGCTCCATTATCATTAATATTTCTAACGACATAATTAGCTGAATTTAATCGAGAGATGGTTAAA
>CAYVDH010000025.1:0-26990 GCA_964450355.1 uncultured Flavobacteriaceae bacterium | reverse complement strand
CATTTCTGGTGGAATTTTTAAACCAAAACCTACTAAAGCTCCACCTCCAAGGTATGTGAAAGCCACTGGGCAAAATCCAATTCAAATTCAAAGTGCTTGGCCTGCTAGTAACAATCCTGAAACCTTGCCAGAAACTGGTAATTATGAAATTAAAGTTGTTGCAAATTCAAACAATGCAACAGTTGTTGTGTTTTATGATTTACCTGGTCATGAAATTGTAGGAATGCAAGTTGAAGATGTATTATACGATGCTGATGATGAATTAGGAACTAACTTAAAACAAAATTTATTAATAAAAATCATGTTGGCTCCAAAAACAATGAATAGAAATTTGTTATGGACACTCCCAATAAGTTTTAACCCTTCATTTGTATCATTAGCTCCTAAAAAAACAAACTCTACAAATTTGAATTTTTTACAAGATGTTCAAAGTGGATTGAGTTTTAATTTGTACAAATTAACATAAACCTATTTTTGATGTCTCGTTTCATTTTTTGTTTTCTATTTGTATTATGCTTTTTTTCTTGTTCTTTTCAAAAGTCTTTTGAATTTAAAGGGATAAGCATGGAAAAGTGGAACGAGGCAATGATGGATAAGGCATTGTTGCAACACGATTCGTTATGTACAACAAATGAGTTTAGTCATGCACAACAATTAGCTGAAATTGATACTTTATTGTTGATTTCAAAAGCCAACAAATTAAAAATTGCTGAGCAGAATCTATACAGAAGGTATGCTTTTTTGTACAGCGAAATGGGAGCTTTAAATGAAGCAACTGAGTATCTAAATAAAAGTATTTTAATCTCAGCTCAATTAAACGATACATTTGCTTATTGGAGTAATAAAGCTAATTTAGGATTGATTTATTTTAGATTTAAATTGTATGACAAAGCGTTAGAGAATCTAAACCCTTCGATACAATATTTTAAAATCAAAAATCATACTTACAGCTATAGCCATTGGATGTATATTCTTTCGCAATTGTATATTGATATCAACGAAAAAATTAAAGCAGAACAATCTGCCAAGGAGGCAATTGTATTTAAATTGAAAATTAAACAAGAGTTTAGTTTTCTTAAAAACGATTCTTTGATGTTCGCAATGCATTGGCTTACTATTTTAAATGAGATTAATGCCGATTCGGCTTTGAGTGTTTTAAATAACACAGAACCATGGATCATAAGAGAAAAGGATTCTGTTTTAAAATCCTATGCTTACGGGTTGTCGTCTTTGGTAAAGTATCCAAATTTGAAATCTAAGAATTATTTAGATAGTAGTATTCATTATTTTCCTTCTAATGCTAGTTCAAATGATAAACTCAGTCAATATGAACTACTTTCAAAATATTATTTAAAAAACAATCAAAAAGATTCTGCAATTAAATACAGCTTATTAAAACAAAATTTTAAAGACACATTTTATTCAATTGAAAAATTAAAAATATTGTCAAACAGTGAAAGAGTATATTCAATGATGTTAAATAAAGATTTACAATTGTTGAATAAAGAAAAAAAGATACAAAGTTTGTTGTTGTATTTACTCTTTGGTTTTATTGTACTTTTTGCAAGTCTAGTTTATGTTTTTTATATAAAGAATAAAAGGAAAAAAGATAAAATCTTAGAAGAAAGAAATTCGAAAATTAATAAATTAATAGAAGAAGTTAATCACACAAAAATGGAAGCATGGGCGGAAGGTCAGGAAAAAGAAAGAACCAGAATAGCGGCCGAATTGCACGATAGGTTAGGAGGGTTGTTGGTTATGGCAGGTCAGCATTTTAATCAGTTTGAAAAAAGATTTGAACAATTAAAAAAGGAAAATTTAGAATCGTTTTCTGATTTCAAAAAAATCATCAACAGTGCCATCATTGAAGTAAGAGAATTAAGTAAAGATATTTCTTCTAATTTAGTTAGTAAATTAGGGTTGCCTCATGCCTTGCTTGATTTAAAAAACAAAGTAGAGTCTGCTACAAGTATAAAGATTAATTTAGAAGTGTTTAATGCCGATTCACGTTTGAAATTAAGCAATGAAATAGCTCTTTTTAGAGTGGCTCAAGAATCATTAAATAATGCCATTAAACATGCAAATGCTACCAATATCAGCATGTCTCTTACAGGGAATGACGATTCGGTAATCCTCATGATAGAAGACAATGGTAAGGGTTTTGATGTTAAAACTATTGAAACAATCTCAGGTTTGGGAATTAACAGCATGAAAAAAAGAATTCATGATATTGGTGGTGTCATCACCATAGATAGTAAAATGGGAAGAGGTACTATCATCATTGTGGAATTAAATGCAATAAAAGAATAAAAATACCTGAAACTAGGTATTCGTGATAGCAAAGTTGTAGCCAATTTTGTCATCATGAAAAATATAAAATTACAAATTCTGACAGCATTTATTTTCATTTCATTTTTCAATTCAAAAGCGGAAGAAACTGGGAGATTTTACCAGCTAAAAGCCTCTAGCATTCTTGTAGAATGTAACATCAATGGCGATTCCATATCAAAGTATTCTGTTAAAGCAAAACTTAAATTTACTATCGAAGATGAAACTTCAGATTTTTACATCATCAGGTTTTGGGACTTTGATACCACAGGAGTCAATGCTACTTTGAAAAAACCAGTATTAGAAATTCAAACTTTAAATTCAACTAACAAGTTGCCAAATTATCTTCAATACAATGTGAATCCCACTAATAACAAAACCAGGTATTTCAGAATAAACAAAAACATGCTAGATTTTTATGCTAAACCTATAGTGCCTAAGTACAGTTCTGCATTTGGGACAGTAACAACACCGTTCAAGTATCGTCCAAGTAAAAGTGACTTTACTAAAGACTTGACCCTTTCAGGCATGGGAGGAGTAAGAAGACATATTGATGCTTCTGGTAGGCATAGTTTAATTGGATTGGTTGGCATTGGATTATCTTCTGTCACACTCGATAGTTTTAATACAGATGGTAAAGTCAATTTATCTTCTGATAAAGCAGCCATCACTTTGTCTTTTAGTTTGGTGTATCAATATGAGAAAGTGCAATTTGGTTTGGTAGGAGGGTTTGATTATTTGCCCAAGCGTTCAGTTGAAAATTGGGCTTATCAAGGTAAATTTTGGATTGGTTTTGGTGTTGGCTATTCTATCTTTTCATCCGAAGCAGAAAAAACAGATGAAGGAGGCAACCAGTAATTTTATCATTTAAAACAATTAAATTTGAATCCAACAAGTAAATGAGATGATAACTTTAATAATAGCAGACGATCATCAAGTAATGTTACAAGGACTGTTAAAACTGTTTCAAGATGATAATCAGTTTGATGTGTTGTCCTCTGCTTCATCTTTTCATCAAGCTATAGATGAATTAAAAAAACACAAACCTCAAGTATTACTAACAGACATAACATTCCCAGATGGTGATGGCATCACCTTGTTTAAAAACACTAGAATTTTTCATCCTGAAATAAAATGCATTTGTTTGACGATGCACCGAGAATTAGCTTATGTGTCTAAAGCCAATCAAAGTGGAATACATGCCTATTTGCCTAAAGAAACCGACATCGAAGAAATTAAAAAAGTGATATTAGGCGTGATGAATGGGAATTTATATTACGACCAGCAATTGTTAGAATTAAGTCAGGCAAGTGTAACAGAATCCAGTCCATTAAAAGAAAAATTAAGCTTAAGAGAAATTGAAATTATCCAATTATTAAATGAAGGACTTTCAACTAAAGACATTGCAGAAAAGATTCATCTTAGTCCCTTTACTGTAGATACTCATAGGAAAAATATAAATTCAAAGTTGAATGTAAAAAATTTAGGGGAGTTGTTGAAAGTAGCTCGACAAGAAGGAATTATTTTGATGGAGTAAATCAACAGCCATGTTGTTTAACTTTCGTATTTAGAAAAGAGTCATTTTGTATTAGTTATTTCAAGCCAATTGATTAACATTTCTTTTCCGTATTGTGTTAAAATTGCTTCAGGATGAAATTGGATACCGGATATAGGATATAATTTATGATCAAAACCCATGCATTCATTGTCATTAGTATAAGCACTTAATTCTAATTCAGGGCAATTGTTAATGTCAATAACCAAGCTGTGATACCTACACACATTGATATTGTCTGGCAAATGTTTAAATATGTTTTTTTTATGATGTTGAATGGTGGATGTTTTACCATGCATTGGTTTTATAGCCTTATGCAAACTCGCTCCAAAAAATTCTCCTAATGCTTGATGTCCTAAGCAAACACCTAAAATGGGTTTGTACTCATGAAAGGTTTTGATTATTTCCATTAAGTTATTTGTTTCTTTTGGCTTTTTGGGTCCTGGAGATAAAACTAAATGGCTGAAATTTATATTTTTTAATTCTTCTATGCTTAATTCATCATTTTTTACAACAGTAATTTGTTCGCCTAATTGCATGAAATAATCAGCTAAGTTGTAGGTAAAAGAATCGTAGTTGTCTATTAATAAAATCAAATTTTAACTTGACTTCAAATGTAATAAGTTTATTTTTTAATTTCTAAAAAATATTGGCAAAGTAATTGCTACTAATAGGTTATGGATTATCAAAGTTTACTATCAAAGTTTCAAAATTGGGCAATAGAATTTGCTCCAAAAATTGTTGTTGCTTTATTAACATTAGCAATAGGTTTATGGCTAATTAAAAAATTGGAAAAATTATTAATTAAGTCATTGAAAAAAAGGGAAATGGATGTTTCACTTCAATCGTTTCTAAAAAGTTTAGTTTCCATTGGACTAAAAGTCGTTTTATTTATCAGTGTTGCTGGAATGTTGGGATTTCAATCTTCTTCACTAGTGGCAATTTTAGGAGCAGCTGGTTTAGCTGTTGGTTTAGCGTTACAAGGGAGTTTATCTAATTTTGCTGGTGGAGTTTTAATATTGATTTTTAAACCATTTAAAGTTGGAGATTTAATTGAAGCACAGGGGTTTACAGGTGAAGTAGTGGAGATTCAAATTTTTAATACAATATTGCTTACAGCCGACAGAAAAACAATCATTGTTCCAAATGGAGCACTTTCTAATGGCAGTATTGTTAATTATTCTAAAAAAGGTGAAATACGCGTGGATTTATCTCTTAAAGTAGATGCAGGGAATGACATTAACAAACTTAAAAAAGAGTTATTAACCATCGTATTAAACAATGATAAAGTTCTTAAAAATCCTGAACCATTTGTGGGTATAATAGGCATGATAGAAGGTGGATATGAAATCACTATAAGGCCATATTCCACCGTAACAAATTATTGGGATGTGTATTTTGAAATAAATCAAGAAATTGTTCATTATGTTCAAAACAATAAAATAGAAGGACCTAAAATAACAAGGATAATAAATAGCAATTAATTACCAATGGCTAAACATGCTGATTTGGGCAATGAAGGTGAAATCATTGCAGGTAATTATTTGAAAAGCAAAGGTTATGAAGTGTTACATTATAATTGGCGCGACCAAAAAGCTGAGGTAGATATCATTGCTAAAATTGAAAATCTATACGTTTTTGTTGAAGTGAAAACAAGAAGTACAGATTTTTTCGGTTTGCCAGAAGAAACCATCAGTAAAAAAAAGATTAAATTACTTGGTATTGCTTCTGAAGCATTTTGCCACAGATACAACATGAAAGACATAGAGATTCGTTACGATGTGATTTCGGTCATTAAAAATCAAAATGAAACCGAAGTTCAACACATAGAAGATGCTTTTTTTCCTAACAATATGAATTTGTGAATCTAAGTTAAATTTGGATTCTGAATGAAATAAAAAAACCTGAGTGATTAGCTCAGGTTTTTTTTATGGATTTAATATTTTTTACTTTTATTTTTTAGCTTTACAACAAGCTTTACCCTTGCTGCAAGTTTTATCATTACTTTCAGAGCATTCTTTTTCGCCACTGCAACCTTCATGATTAGCTTGAGCTTTGTTTTTGCAACAAGCTTCACCCTTTGAACAGTTTGCTTGGTCTTTTTCACAAGTTGCTTGGTCGCCTTTGCAACATGCTTTTGATTGAGTGTGTTTGCTTGCGCATGCTTCACCGCAATTTTTCATGCAATCTTCCGAAGTAATGCATTTTTTATTACATGAACTCATACATTCTCCTACAAATTCACCTTTGTCATTGTACAAAGACATGCAGTGAGCTTTTTCATCAGGAGAACAACCAAGGCTATCACACATTTTAGCGCATTGTTCTTTATTCATTGTTGCACATACGCTCAAATCACATTTACCTGAATTGGATTTTTTATCTTTGCAACAAGCTGAAACTTCTGTTTGTTCTTTTTTACAACAATCTCCTTTTCCTCCCCCATGATTTCCATTGCCTAATATTGGAGCAATAACTAATCCCACTAAACAAGTTAATTTAATTAAAATGTTCATTGATGGTCCTGAAGTGTCTTTGAAAGGGTCGCCCACAGTATCACCAGTTACAGCAGCTTTATGAGCATCAGAACCTTTGAAAGTCATTTCACCATTGATCATGACACCAGCTTCAAATGATTTTTTAGCATTGTCCCAAGCGCCACCAGCATTGTTTTGGAAAATAGCCCAAAGAACTCCAGATACACAAACACCAGCCATATATCCACCCAATGCTTCAGCGTCCATTACAAATCCAATTATGATTGGCGTAATGATTGTAATTGCACCTGGTAACATCATTTCTCTTAAGGCTGCTTTAGTTGAAATGTCAACACATTTTCCGTATTCTGGTTTACCTGTGCCTTCCATAATGCCTGGTATTTCTCTAAATTGTCTTCTTACTTCATTTACCATGTCCATAGCAGCTTTTCCTACTGATTGCATTGCTAAAGCAGAGAAAATAACTGGAATCATGCCACCGATAAATAAAGCTGCAAGAACGTTTGCTTTAAAAATATTGATACCATCTATTCCAGTAAAAGTTACATAAGCGGCAAATAAAGCCAAAGCTGTAAGGGCAGCAGAGGCAATAGCAAAACCTTTACCTACAGCTGCAGTTGTATTTCCTACTGAATCTAAAACGTCTGTTCTTTGTCTTACTTCTTTTGGTAATTCACTCATTTCTGCAATTCCACCAGCATTATCAGCTATTGGACCAAATGCATCTATAGCTAATTGCATTGCAGTAGTTGCCATCATCGCAGATGCTGCTATTGCAACACCATAAAAACCTGCCAATTCATATGAGCCCCATATAGCAATAGCAAACAACAATACAGATGAAAAAGTAGATTTCATTCCAGTTGCTAATCCAGCAATGATGTTTGTTGCAGCTCCAGTTGATGAATTTTGAACAATTGACATCACTGGTTTTTTGCCAATAGCAGTGTAAAATTCAGTAAAGGCAGATATTAACCAACCAACAGCTAAGCCTACTAAAGTAGCAAAAAATACATTTGTACTTGATATTTGTTTGATTCCTTTACCAAAGAAATTCATAGAAATAACTTCTGGTAACATCATTTTAATAAGAAACCAACATACTACTACTGTAAGAGCTAATGATATATAGTTACCTATGTTTAATGCTTTTTGAACTTGGGCTTCTTTTGCATCATTATTTGCAATACGCACAAAGAAAGTACCTATGATAGAAGAAATGATACCAACACCAGCTATTACAAGAGGAAGAAGGATTGGTCCCATGCCATTAAAATTATCGGTAAATGGAGCTCCACTAGTTTCGGCCATGTCTTTAATGATGTAATTTCCTAAAACCATAGAAGCTAAAACTGTAGCTACATAAGAACCAAATAAATCAGCACCCATTCCAGCCACATCACCTACGTTGTCTCCAACATTGTCAGCAATTGTTGCAGGGTTACGAGGATCGTCTTCAGGGATACCTGCTTCTACTTTACCTACTAAGTCAGCACCAACATCGGCAGCTTTTGTATAAATTCCACCGCCTACTCTTGCAAACAAGGCAATAGATTCAGCACCCAATGAAAATCCAGCCAAAGTTTCTAAAACGATGGTCATATTATCATAAAATGGTTTGCTTGTATCTCCCATAAATTGATTAAGAAAGAATATGAAAAACAAACTCAATCCTAAAACTGCTAATCCTGCTACACCTAATCCCATTACTGTACCTCCTGTGAAAGAAACTTTCAATGCGTGAGGCAAACTAGTTCTTGCAGCTTGAGTGGTTCTTACGTTTGATTTTGTGGCAATTCTCATGCCTATATTTCCTGCCAAAGCTGAGAAAAATGCTCCAAAAATAAAAGCTATGACTATCATCCAACTAGTAGTAGGAACTACAGTTGAAATGAAAAATAAACCTATAGATGCAATGATTACAAAGATTAAAAGTATTTTGTATTCTGCTTTCAAGAAAGCCATTGCTCCCTCTTGAATGCTTTTTGAAATACTTTGCATTTTGTCATCTCCTGCATCTTGTTTGTTTACCCATGATGATTTTAAAGCCATTACTATAAGGCCAATCAAACCAAGCACAGGAACTAAATAAATAATGTTGTTCATATTGTATTTGTGTCTTTAAAAATTAAAAAGTTTGCAAAAATAAGAAAAATACTCTGACTTTGAATAAAGTAATTGTAAAGATTTTTTTTATTTTAGATATTTTTTTTATACTTTTGCAGCCCGTTATTTAATTTTAGACCTGCGGATGTGGCGTAATTGGTAGCCGTGCCAGACTTAGGATCTGGTGCCGAAAGGCGTGGGGGTTCGAGTCCCTTCATCCGCACAAGGTTTGTAACTAATACCTAATTTTACAACATTCATGCAAGTACAATTCAATAAAATCGACCCAATCAATGCTACAATGCACATTGCTATTCAAAAAAGTGATTATCAAGAGGCTGTAGATAAAGAATTAAAAAAACATCAAAAACAAGTTGCTATAAAAGGTTTTAGAGTTGGTTTTGCGCCAATTGGAATGATTAAAAGTCTGTATGGCAAAGGAATTGTCGCTGACCAAGTGACCAAATTAGCTACCAATGCACTTTATGATTATCTCAAAGAAAATAACATAGACATTATTGCCCAACCAATGGACAGCAATACCATTCCTACAAAATTTGATGTTGAAAAGGACGAAGATTTTGAATTTGGTTTTGATTTAGGATTAGCTCCTGAATTTGAATTGAATATCGAAGGTAATTCAATGGACAGATACATCATTCAAGTTGATGACAATGAAATTGATTCTGAAATAAAAAATTTATCTGTAAGATATGGAGAAGTTGAAAATGTAGAGGTTAATGAAGCCAACGATCTTGTGTATGCCGAAGCTACTGAGTTAAATGATGACAATACGCCACTTCAAGATGGCATTAAAGAGGCTAAAATTTCATTTACTGCCGAAATCATTACAAATGAAGAACTTAAATCTAAATTAATTGGGCTTAAAAAAGAACAAGAAATAGATGTAAATATCTTTGCTTTATTCAATAACAACGAATCTGTAATATCTAATTCATTAAATGTTCCTAAAGATGAATTAAATAACATCAAAACAAATTTCAGATTAAAAATTACTGAAATGACCAAAAGAAAACCTGCCGAAATTAATCAACAATTGTTTGATAAAGTTCTAGGTGAAAATGTAGTAAGTACTGAGGCTGAATTCAGAGAAAAAATCAAAGAAAATTTAGAGGGTTATTTCATCAATGAAAGCAATCATCATGTTGAGCACATGATATCTCATGTGTTGGGGGATAATCATAATTTTGAATTGCCAGATCAATTCCTTAAAAGATGGTTGTTGGAAAGAAATAAAGAAACTTATAATCAAGACAATATTGATGAAAGATACACACAAGAAAGCAAAACTTTGAAAGACATTTTAATTCGTGAGAAAATTGCTGCTAAATACGAAATCAAAGTAGAAATGAATGACATTGAACAAGCTTCTTTGGGTTACACTTTGTCTATGTTCAGAAATTATGGTTTGCAAAATCCTGATTATGAATTTGTGAAAAAATTCAGTGACGATAGTCTTAAGAAAAAAGAATACATTGAACAAATGAATGACATAGCTCTTAGACAAAAAGTATATGCTCAAGTTAAACAATTGTTGACTTTCAATGACATTTCTGTTACTGTTGATCAATTTTACGAAGAATTGCAAAAACACAACCATACTCATTAATTGAGGTTTTAATTATTTTATTTTTTAATTAAATTGCGCCCTCCAATACTTTGATAAAACGTCATAGCATAGAGGCCGTTATTAATGCTGCTGCCATAGATGAGGTAGTTGGTGACTACATTGCTCTAAAAAAAAGAGGGGCAAATTTATTGGGTCGTTGCCCATTTCATGATGAAAAAACTCCTTCATTTACTGTTTCTCCTGCCAAAGGAATTTATAAATGCTTTGGCTGTGGAAAGGCAGGTAACTCTGTGAGTTTTTTAATGGAACACGATAATTTATCTTTTTCTGATGCCATTAAACAATTAGCAGCTAAATACAACATTGCTCTTGAAGAAGATGTTTCTATCAATAAAGAAGAATACGATGAAGCTCAAAAAAACAGAGAGTCTCTATACATCAGCTTAAAATTTGCAAAAGATTTTTTTGTTGAAAAATTAAATGAGCAAGAAGGTAAATTAGTAGCTGATACTTACTTCCGAGAAAGAGGTTTTACCCAACAAACCATCAATGAGTTTGAATTGGGTTATTCCCCACAATCTTGGGATGCTTTAGTCAGTAAGGCAATTGAAAACAAATTTAATTTAGATTACTTTGTCAATGCAGGACTAATAAAAAAAAATGAAGAAAGAAATTCATATTTTGATTTGTTTCGTCATCGTGTCATTTTCCCAATACACGATTTAACAGGAAGAGTAATTGCCTTTGGCGGTCGTCAATTAGTGAAAGAAGACAAATCCCCTAAATATTTAAATTCTCCTGAAACCGATGTATATCACAAAAGTCAAGTTTTATACGGAATATTTCAAGCAAAAAAATCAATAAAACAGATTAATAATTGTTATTTAGTAGAAGGATATACCGATGTAATTACGTTGCATCAAGCGGGTATTAATAATGTAGTAGCCTCCTCGGGAACAGCTCTTACTGAAGGACAAATTAAATTAATAAAAAGATTTTCTGAAAACGTAACTGTTCTTTATGATGGAGATTTTGCAGGAATTAAAGCCTCACTCAGAGGAATTGATTTAATTTTGCAACAAGGATTAAATGTTAGATGTGTTAGCTTCCCCGATGGCGAAGACCCTGATTCGTATTGCCATAAATTAGGAGCAGATGGGTTTAAAAAATATTTAGACAACAACAGCAAAGATTTTATATTATTTAAAATAGATTTGCTTTTTGCTGATGTCAATAATGACCCAATCAAAAAAACAGAAGCTGTTAAGAATTTAATTCAAAGCATAGCCTTAATTCCAGACAACTTAAAAAGAGCATCCTATGTAAGAGAATGCAGTAAATTGGTGGATATGGACGAACGTTTGCTTTCTGTTGAAGTAGATAAAATAAGAAAAAATAACGGTGATTCTATTCCTCAAAACATTGAAAGAGAAATTCAAGACATATTACAAACTGAAATTCCTCAAGTAGATAATTACCATGCTGGCGAAGAACAAGAAAAAAATTTAATCAGAATTTTAATACAAAATGGTTTTCAAAAATTCCAAGAAAATGCTACCGTTGTAGATTTTATATTCAAAGAGTTAGAAGAAGATGAAGCATTAACAATTAACAATGAATTGTATAATTCCATTATTGCTGAAGTAAAAGATGAAGTAAACAATCATTTGCAATTGGATGAGCAATTTTTCATCAACCATCAAAACAGTGAAATAAGAAAATTAGCTGCTGATTTTTTAACAGAAAAATATGAATTAAGCCCCTATTGGAAAGACAATGGAAAGGTAATCAAACTTGAAAAAGAAAATTACATAAGGGATTTACAATCTGTTTTCTTGTTTTTGAAATTAAGGAAACTAGAGAAGTTAATTCATCTCAATCTTGAAGAATTGTCAACTTCAGAAACTGAACATCAAAAATTAAATCACACCCATTACCACATGCAATTATTGGAAGTGAAAAATTCAATAGCCAATATTTTAGGAGCAGTAGTTGTATAATTTTTTTTCAAGATTAAACCTTTTTAAAATACTTAAGTCTAATATAAATATGATAAAAATAAAATTCACAATTGCACTGTTGATTCTTGCAATCATGGTATTTGTAAGTTGTAAAAAAACAGAAACCAACAACAATCAAGACAATATAAGCACTGTATTAAGTCAGTTTTTTGGGACTAACATTAATTTAAATCAGTTAGAAAATTATTCGAATCAATCTAAACCAACATACATAAATAAAGATAACACTGGGGCTAATGCAATTGATAACAAAAAAGCGACTTTAGGTAGAGTGTTGTTTTATGATAAAAATTTAAGCATCGACAACAGCATTTCATGTTCAAGCTGCCATCAACAACAGTTTGCTTTCAGCGATACTTCGGTGGCTAGCAAAGGAGTAAGTGGTGGTACTACTGGCAGACATTCAATGAGATTAATCAATGCCAGATTTGCTAATGAGGCTAAATTCTTTTGGGATGAAAGAGCTGCAACTCTCGAAGCGCAAACTACTAGGCCCATACAAGATCACGCTGAAATGGGATTCAGTGGACAATCTGGAAGACCCGACATCAACACATTAATTACTAAACTTAAAGCTATTAATTACTACAATGAGTTATTTAACTTTGCCTATGGAAATACTGACATAACAGAAGTTAAACTTCAAGAGTGTTTATCGCAATTCATTCGAAGCATTCAATCATTCGATTCTAAATTCGATGCAGGAAGAGCTCAAGTGAATGCAGACAATGTTAATTTCCCAAATTTTACCAACCAAGAAAACATGGGCAAAGGCTTGTTTTTAGCTCCTCCTGTTTTTGATGCTAATGGAAATAGAACTGCTGGAGGATTGGGTTGTGGTGGCTGTCATGGCGCACCTGAATTTGATATTGATCCAAACACTAGAAACAACGGAATAATTGGAACTATTTCTGGTTCAGGTATTGATATTACTAATACAAGAGCCCCTTCATTGAGAGATTTAGTAAATGTAAATGGAGAGCCAAATGGTCCAATGATGCACACTGGAGCGATTAAAACATTACAAGCTGCAATTGGGCATTACGGAACCATAGTAATTGCTCCAGGTAATACGAATCTCGATCCAAGATTAACACCAGGAGGAGTAGGTCAAAAACTTCAATTAACAGCTCCAGAAGTGAATGCTGTTATTGCATTTTTGAAAACTTTATCGGGTACGAATGTTTACATAGATAAAAAATGGTCAAATCCATTTTTAAAATAAGACCTAATTTTTAATTAGATTTGTATCATCTATAAAATGATGAGACAAATAACTCTGCTTTTATCCTGTATTTTTATTTTAAATTTAAATGCTCAATCTGTTTTTTATCCAAGCTCAAGTTTTGGAGAATATCAAATGATGAGAACCTATTATGGGGGGAGTTTTCATAGACTAACTTGGGTGCCAGATGTTTATTCCAGAGGAATTGCTTTTAAAGATACCAATTCGCATAAATACATAGATATAATTGAAGCTAATGGGAGTGGTCACAATATTGATTATATTAACAATGATAATTTAGCTTTAGAAAGCAAAAGGAATTTAGGAAATTGTTTTAAATCCATATACAAATACCCTTCAGCATTTTATGCTTTCAAAGATTTTGACAATGTTTTGGTAGTTAATCCAGTATTAAATGCTCAAATTGGAAAAGAATCTGAGACAAATAATCAAATTTTTCAAAACACCAGGGGGGCAGAGATATTTGGAGTCATTGGAGGGAAAACAAATGGAGTGGGATTTTATTCCTTATTTACAGAAAATCAAGCCTTGTTTTCCAAGCCATACCAACAATTGCAGGATTCATTTAACTTTGTTCCTAATGAATTGTTTTTTAAGAAATTTAAAAACAAAGGAGCCATAGATTATTTTCAAGCAAGGGCTTATGTTACTTTTAATGCTGCCAAAGGACACATTAAGTTTAAATTTGGACACGATAAACACAAGATAGGCAATGGTTATAGATCTTTAATTTTAAGTGATTTTGCACCTCAATATTTATTTTTAAAATTAAATACAGATGTGGGGCGCTTTCATTATCAAAATTTATTTACTCAATTTACAGACAATTATCAAATACTAGGGAATACTTTATTTGGTAAAAAATATGGAGCCTTTCACAGATTGAGTTTTAATCCATTAAGAAATTTGTCATTTGGTATCAACGAAATGGTGATTTTTGATAGAAAAGACAGCATTCAAGGGAATCAATACGATTTAAATTATTTAAACCCAGTAATTTTTTACAGAGCCGTAGAGTCTAATTTAGGTAGCAGAGACAATAGTCTTATGGCTATAGATTTTCAATGGAGTCCTAGGTTTAAATACATGGTGTATGGCCAATTTGTACTTGATGAATTCAGCTTAAAACAATTGAAAACAAATCCAAATTGGTGGGGCAATAAATACGCTTATCAGTTGGGAATTAGGGCCTTTAATTTAGCAAAAATTAAACATCTAGATGTTTTATTAGAATACAACAGTGCAAGGCCTTATACCTATTCTCATTACCGCAGTTCGCAAAGTTACTCACATTTTAATCAAGCATTAGCTCATCCATTAGGGGCTAATTTCAGTGAAATAGTATCTGAAATAAAATATGTGGCTTTTAAGAAATTGTATTCAACTCTTACCTTCATTTATGTAACTCAGGGCAAAGACAGTTCAATAAATGGCAGAAATTATGGGAGCAATATTTTAAGAAATTACAACACCAGAGCAACCAACAATGAATCAAAAATGTTGATGGGTGATAAAAGAAATCGTTTAATCACGGAATTGAGTTTGTCCTACATGCTTAAACACAATTTATGGATAGACGCTAGGTTCAATTTTCAGATAAATAATTCAAAACAGATGAGTTTTTATCAATTAGGAGTGAGGTTAAATGCAGATTTAAAGCAGTTTAACTATTGATTTCTAAAAAATATTTGATTTTGTTAAAAAAGTAATTACCTTTGCAATCCCAAAAAATATACAGTTATGAAAGAAGGCATTCACCCAAGCACATATAGATTTGTAGTATTTAAAGATTTATCAAGTGATTATTCTTTTCTTACTCGCAGTTGTGTAGAGACAAAAGAAACAATTAAATGGGAAGATGGCAATGAATATCCACTTTTCAAATTAGAGATTTCTGATAAAAGCCATCCTTTCTTTACAGGAAAACAAACTCTTGTTGATACAGCAGGTAGAGTTGAGAAATTCCGTAAACGTTACGAAAAAAAATAATCCATTAACTATGGTTTTAATACAAAATCCTGTTTTTAACCAAAACAGGATTTTTTGTTTTTAAAAAGATGATGGTTTTACTTTTATTTGCATAAGACAAAATAAAATGAATTTAAACATTGTATTATTTGATGATGACGAAGTTAGTCACTTAAGACCATTTACATATTTGCGTTCAGCAGCAGATATAAGAGTAGGTGCATTAACTATTGCTGAAAAATGGAAATTTGAATTTGAATCAAAAATATACTACAAAACCAATGATACATTACAAGAAAAATATGAATTACCCTCATTAGACAATGTTTTGTATATAAATAGCCGTCTTTTACCTAATGTTGATATTGTTAATCAAATTAAAAATTTATCAAAAGGTGAAGCATTAGCAAAAGATTCAATAGTGATTGCTTATAATGAAGCCCCAAATGTAATCAAACAAGTAGAAGAAGTTTTAATGCTAAAACGCAATTTTGATGTTTTTTCACTTTGTGGCAAAGAATTGATTAAAGATTTTAAATATTTAATTCAATCAACAGAAATGATAGAATTAAGCGATACCAATAAAATCATTGGAAATCACAAAGTATATTTAGCTAATGGAGCTAAAGCCGAGGCTTCTTTTTTTAATACAACGGATGGGCCCATTTTTTTAGATATTGATAGTGAAGTGATGGAAGGATGCATGGTTAGAGGTCCATTCTATTTAGGGCAGCATTCAACCCTAAAAATGGGGGCTAAAATATACAGCAATACAAGCATTGGTCCACATTGTAAAGTTGGTGGTGAAATCAATAATTCAGTGTTTTTTGGGTATTCAAACAAAGCGCATGATGGTTTTATTGGCAATTCAGTGATTGGCGAATGGTGTAATATTGGAGCTGACTCTAACAACAGCAATTTGAAAAACAATTACGAACAAGTAAAACTTTGGAATTACAACACCGAAAATTTTGAAAAAACTGGCTTGCAATTTTGTGGATTAATTTTAGGAGATCACAGCAAATGTGGAATCAATACCATGTTTAATACTGGAACTGTTGTTGGAATTTCAGCAAACATCTTTGGTTCAGGATTTCCTCGCAACTTTATCCCGTCTTTTAGTTGGGGAGGCGCAGCAGGATTTGAAACATATACCCCTGAAAAAGCATATAAAACAGCTAACTTAGCGATGGAAAGGCGAGGCTTAAATTTGACTGAATTTGAGAAAAAAATGATGCAACAAATTTTTAACGAAGAAAAAAAATACCGCAGCTGGGAAAATAATTAAAAAATAAAGAATATAATGAGACAAAAAATAGTAGCAGGTAATTGGAAAATGCACAAAACCTTTGTTGAAGGTCAAGGTTTAGCGCAAGAGATTAGAACCATGGCAGAAAGTGAAATAACCAATGATATAAAATTGGTGGTTTTCCCTCCATTTATTCATCTTCATTCACTTGGAATACAATTGAGAAATTCTAAAATAGAAATTGGAAGTCAAAATGTAAATGAAAATATTCAAGGAGCATTCACTGGTGAAGTTTCAGCTGATATGTTATTGTCTGTAGGTATTAATATTGTTTTAATAGGACACAGTGAACGAAGACAATATTACAATGAAACCAATGAATCATGCCAAGCTAAAATTAAAACCATGTTGTCCAAAGAAATGATTCCTTATTATTGTATAGGTGAAACATTGGAAGAAAGAAACAATGGTCAACATTTTAAAGTGGTAGAAAATCAATTAAAAATTGGATTAAATGGTTTAACTCACCAACAAATTTCAAAAGTAGTTTTTGCTTATGAGCCTGTATGGGCTATTGGTACAGGAGTTACTGCAAGTGCTGAACAAGCCAATGAAATGCACATACACATCAGAAAAATAATTGCAGAACTAAGCGATGAAAATACTGCTAATTCTAGTTCCATTCTATACGGTGGGAGTGTAAAACCAGAGAATGCTAAGGAATTATTTGGGATGAGTGATATAGATGGGGGGTTAATAGGTGGTGCTGCTCTCAATTCTAGAAGCTTTATAGACATTGCAAAATCAATAAATTAAAATATAGGATGTTTCCAAAAAAAGAAAATTTAACGAAATACAAAGTTGTTTTTTTTGATTTGGACAATACCTTGTATGAATACCAAACTTGCCATACATATGCTTTAGATATATCTTTAAATGAGTTTAGTTTTTGGTCAAAATTGGATATTGATTCTTTGTTCATAGAGTATGATTTAGCTCGTAAGAAAGTACACCATCAATTACATGGACAAGCGTCTAGTCATAGCAGATTGCTGTATTTTAAAGTCATGCTTGAGAATTTAAATTTAAATGAATACATTGATAAAGCTTACGATTTTCATCAGTATTATTGGAGTTCTTTTGTAGAAAAAATGGAATGGAATCCTTTAGCAAAAAACTTAATTGAAGAGTTGAAATCTGAAAATGTAAAATTAGCAATCATTACTGATTTAACTACAGATGTTCAAATGCTTAAAATTAAAAAATTAAAATTATCTAAGTATTTCTTTTATATCATCACTTCTGAAGAAGTAGGCATTGAGAAGCCAAATCGCCAGATTTTTGAATACGCTCTTAAAATGATGAATTGCAATGCCAATGAGGCTTGCCTCATTGGTGATAACATTAAAACAGATGGCGGCTGTCAAGAGTTAGGAATTGATTTTTTTCTAGTGGATAATAGTACAAATAATTAGCTATAATTTACAGGAAATCAGAGCATTATTAATTTCCGTAAAAATCCATTATAATTTATTTATTTTTGCATAAAATTGAAACAACATGCCTCAAATTACTTTTGCTAACAACAAAAAACAATTCCATATAGAACTTAACGAGCGAATAAAACAATATTTTAAAGACACCAATCAAAGTCAAAGAGGCAATGTAGGTTTGTTTTTTAAAGCCTTTTTAATGTTTGCTTTAGTGATTGTTTTGTACATTGTTTTGGTATTTTATACTCCTCAAAATTTGTTTATTACATTCCTTTTGTTAGCATTGTTTGGTACTTTCAAAGCTTTTATTGGGTTCAATGTTATGCACGATGCTTGTCACGGAGCATTTAGTAACAATAGCCAAGTAAACAATGTGTTTGGATATTCCTTGAATTTTTTAGGAGCAGATAGTTATTTTTGGAAAGTTAAACACAATGTTTTGCATCATACTTATACCAACGTAGATGGAGTTGATGATGATATTTTTAAACCACCATTTTTAAGGATGTCTCCTAATCAACCTTACAATAAATTTCATAAATTCCAGCACCTAAGTATGTTTTTCTTTTATGGTATAGCCACTTTGTTTTGGATTTTTTTTATGGATTTTCAAAAGTATTTTTTAAATCAAGTGCATACTACTAAGTTAAACAAAATGCCTTTTTTAAATCATGTACTATTTTGGGCAACCAAATTGTATTATGTCATTGTTTTTATAGCTATACCTATTTATTTTTTAGGTTTTTCTAAGTTCATTGTTGGCTATTTGTTTTATAACTATTTCATGAGTTTGGTGTTATCTGTGGTTTTTCAATTAGCTCATGTGGTGCAAGGGGCTCACTTTGAAGATGCTCAAGAAACTGGAATTTTGTCTATAGATGAAGATTGGGCAATTTATCAATTAAGAACAACATTTAACTTTTGCCCTAACAATAAAATTTTATCATGGTGTCTAGGAGGATTGAACTTCCAAGTTGAACATCATTTATTTCCTAAAGTAAGTCATATTCATTATCCTCAAATTAGACCCATTGTAAAAGAATTAGCTGCAAAATATGGTGTAACATACAATGAATACGATAGTTTTTTGCATGCTTTTAAATCTCATTTTAATGCCATGTATTTATTGGGTCAAAATAAATCAATCGCTGTAGCTTAGATTTTTTCCAATATCAATACATCCTGAAAATCTACACAATTATTTTTATCATTTCCACACCACCATCCCTTGTGATGGAATTTGATTTCTAAACCTTTTGAAGAAATTAATGGGAAAATATAATCGCTTTTGTATGCGATGTTAGCATCCTTTACTTTTTCATTGTGTAAATAATAATGATCGAACTCAAAAGGGAAAAACGGTTTTGATGATGAATTTAAAAAGGATTTTGCATGTTCATCAATGATAAAAAATGTCACAAAACATTTACCACCTTTTTTAAGTAATCGGCTTATTTCTCCAAGATAGTTGATGACATCAGCTTCTTGCATGTGAGTGAATACTGAGGTTAAAATAATAAAATCAAAACTGGAATCAGGGAAATGAAATTTAAATTCAGAAGCTTTGTTTTGTGTTTCTAAATTGTATAAATCATTTTGTAAATCAATATGGGTAAAGTTAAAATTAGGATATTTTGGATTTATTTTCTTTTGACACCAGTCAATGCCTTCTTTCACAATATCTATTCCTTCGTATTTTGAATTGGAATTTAAGTATTTTGTCAGAGGGATAGCTATTCGCCCAATTCCACAACCTATGTCTAAAACATAATGATGAGGCAGAAGACCGCCATATTGTATAAAGTCGTTTTTTAGTTTTTCTCCAATTTTTAAAAAATCACCCGGACCAATGAAGATCTTGCCTTTTGGTGGAGTAATATCATCTCTTTTATGGCTTATTTTTTCATATAAATCTATTGGGAAATAATACATTCGTCTAACTAATCTTCGCAATTTAGGACTAAGTAAATAATAGATTTGCCTTTTGTTCATTTGTATGCTTCAAAATTGGTTTTAATTACTTAATTCAACAAATTTATTTAACAAGAACTTGTTGAATTTTGTCGTACTTATGAAATTTAAAACTATTTTTGCTTTATAATTGTTAATCAAAATAAGGAAAATATCATGAATCATCAAGACGAATTTCAAAAATATGCTACCAAACACTTAGGAATCAATAGCATGACATTGCACCGTTACATCAACAGTGCTACACCTAATGTAATTACAAATCTTACACCCAATATCATAGAAGAAAGACCATTAAACATTGCAGCAATGGATATTTTTTCTAGATTAATGATGGATAGAATTATTTTTTTAGGAGTTGGAATCAATGACGAAGTTGCTAACATTGTTATGGGGCAATTGTTGTTTTTAGAAAGTACCAACCCTAATAGAGACATTCAAATTTACATAAACAGTCCGGGTGGTAGCGTGTATGCTGGTTTAGGAATTTATGATACCATGCAATTTATAAGCAGTGATGTAGCTACCATTTGTACAGGCATGGCAGCAAGCATGGGAGCAGTATTGATGTGCGCTGGTGCCCATGGAAAAAGAACTGCCTTGAAACACAGCCGTGTTATGATACACCAACCATTAGGAGGTGCGCAAGGACAAGCTTCAGAAATTGAAATCACTTACCGTGAAATTTCTAAATTGAAAAAAGAATTATACGACATCATCTCTTTCCATAGTGGACAACCTTATGAAAAAGTTGAAAAAGATAGCGATAGAGATTATTGGATGACTTCTGAAGAAGCAAAAGCTTATGGAATGGTAGATGAAGTATTATATAAAAGCAAAGACAAATTAAATAAATAATGGCAAGTAAAAAGACTGGATCTTTCTGTTCGTTTTGTGGCAAACCTCGCGAGGAATCAGTCATGCTGATATCGGGTATAGAAGCTAACATTTGTGATGCATGTGTCGAACAAGCATCTAAAATTGTAGATGTTGAAATTGGCAGCAATTCTAAATCCAAGAAAAACAACTCTACTAATTTTAAAATTTCTTTATCCAAACCCATTGAAATTAAAAAACACTTAGATGAATATGTCATTGGACAAGAACAAGCTAAGAAAGTTCTTTCTGTTGCAGTATACAATCATTACAAACGTTTGATGTTTGTTGATAATGACAAATCATCAATTGAAATAGAAAAATCAAATGTGTTATTAGTTGGAGAAACAGGCACTGGAAAAACATTGCTTGTTAGAACATTAGCTAAAGTATTGCAAGTGCCGTTTTGTATGGCAGATGCCACTGTACTTACCGAAGCAGGTTATGTTGGAGAAGATGTTGAAAGCGTGATTTCAAGATTGTATCAAGCAAGTAACTACGATGTTGAGGCTACTCAAAGAGGAATAGTGTACATTGATGAAATTGATAAAATTGCTAGAAAAGGTGATAATCCATCTATCAGCAGAGATGTAAGTGGTGAAGGTGTACAACAAGGATTGTTGAAATTGTTGGAAGGAACAGTTGCCAATATTGCTCCCGAAGGTGGAAGAAAACACCCCGATCAAAAATTTGTAAAAATAGATACAAGAAACATCTTGTTTATTTGTGGTGGTGCTTTTAATGGCATTGAAAAAATTATTGGAAGAAGACTTAATAATTCCGCAGTAGGATTTACCTCATCATCAACAGAGAGAATTAAAGAAAATTCCATGATAGAAAACATTTCTCCAGCAGATTTAAAATCTTTTGGTTTAATACCTGAAATAGTTGGAAGAATGCCAATGATTACTTACCTCAACACCCTAGATAGAGAAGCTTTAAAAAACATTTTACTCAAGCCTAAAAATGCCATCATCAAGCAATACATCAAACTGTTTGAACTTGAAAATATACAATTAGAATTTGATAAGAAAGCAATAGACTTAATTGTAAGTAAAGCTGTAGAATTCAATCTAGGAGCTCGTGGACTCAGAACAATTTGTGAAAAGTTAATGATGGATGTCATGTTTGAAGCCCCAAGTAAAAACGAAAAAAACATAGTTATAACTGCCGATATGGTAACCACTAAACTAAACGAAAACAGCATAAAAGCAGCATGATTTTTCAATTGAAAAATAAAAAAAAGTCAATGAATTTTCATTGACTTTTTTTATGTATATCAGTTTAACTATAGCTTCTTAAACGATTTCAGCTTCAGAATGAATTTTTTTAATTAATCCTTGAAGAACCTTTCCAGGGCCAAGTTCGGTATAATATTTTGCGCCATCTTCAGCCATGGCTCGAATAGATTGGGTCCATCTAACAGGAGCTGTCAATTGTTTTAATAAATTTGCCTTAATAATATCTGGGTCGGATTCAGCTTTAGCACTTACATTTTGATATACAGGGCAAATAGGGGAGTTAAATTGCGTAGATTCTATGGCTATATTTAGTTTTTCTTGTGCAGGCTTCATTAATGGTGAATGAAAAGCTCCACCAACAGGCAATATTAAGGCCCTTTTAGCACCTGCTAATTTAAGCTGTTCACAGGCATTTTCTATTGCTTCAATATCGCCCGAAATCACTAATTGACCAGGGCAATTATAATTGGCAGCAACAACTATCCCATTTTCAATACCCTCGCAAATTGTTTCTACTTTTTCATCCTCTAAACCCAATACTGCGGCCATTGTACTTGGTTTTAGCTCACATGCTTCTTGCATTGCCAATGCTCGTTTGTACACCAATTGCAAACCATCTTCAAAACTCAAAGTTTTGTTTGCAACTAATGCTGAAAATTCTCCTAAACTATGTCCTGCTACCATATCCGGTCTAAAATCATCGCCTAGACAAATAGCGGCTATTACCGAATGGAGAAAAACTGCTGGTTGGGTAATTTTTGTTTGTTTTAAACCTTCATCAGTTCCATGAAACATCTCATCAGTGATTTTAAAACCTAAAATTTCATTTGCTTGATTAAAATGTATTTTAGCTATGGGATTGTTTTCAAATAAATCTTTACCCATACCTACAAATTGTGAACCTTGTCCGGGAAATACGTATGCTTTTTTCATTGTCTTGAATTAAAATTCAAACATACAAAAAAAATCAATCAAACAAACATTCGATTGCGAGAGTGTATCCTTGTGTACCTAACCCTACAATGCTGCCTTTACATGCTTCACCAATGAAATCAATATGCCTGAACTCTTCTCTAGTGTATATGTTGCTAATATGCACACAAATCACAGGAGTAGCTACCGATTTTATTGAATCAGCCAAAGAAATGCTGGTGTGAGAAAATGCTCCTGGGTTAAAAATAATACCATCGTATATTCCCTCACTTTGATGAATTGTATTGATGAGTTCTGACTCATTGTTTGATTGATAATAATCTATAGTGTCATTCGGAAACACCGTTTTTAGATTTAAGATAATGTCCTCTGAATTTAGATTTCCATAAATTTCAGGTTCTCTTTTGCCCAATAAGTTTAAGTTAGGGCCATGCAATACTAAAATTTTTTTATTCAAAATATACCTAACAAAAATAAGGTATTAAATTTAATTTATAACTTTTAATGACAAATGTAAGTTAATTTTGCATGATGACTAAATACATCCTTCATAAAGCGGATAAAAGAGGTTATGCCAATCATGGTTGGTTAAAAGCAAATCATTCGTTCAGTTTTGCTTCATTTTACGATCCAGAAAAAATTAATTTTGGAGCTTTAAGAGTTTTAAATGATGATGAAATTGCTCCAGGAATGGGGTTTGCCACCCACCCTCATGACAACATGGAAATCATTACCATTCCATTAGAAGGGGCAATAAGACACCAAGACAGCATGGGGAATTCAGAAGTATTAAGCGTAGGCTCCATTCAGGTAATGAGTGCAGGAAAAGGATTGTATCACAGTGAACACAATGCCAACAAAGACAAAGAATTGAAACTGTTGCAAATTTGGATAATACCTAATAAAAGTCAAGTAGAACCAAAATATGGGGATTTTAAACTTCCTGAAACAATAAAAAATGAGTGGACAGAAATTGTATCACCAATAAAGTCAGATACTCAACCCTGGATATACCAAGATGCATGGCTAACAATTGGAGAATTTGATATAAATCACGTTAAAAAGTATGAATTTAAAAAAACTGGAAACGGATTGTATGTATTTGTCATTGAAGGCGAATTAACAATAGAAGGTCATACATTAAATAGAAGAGATGCTATAGGAATTTGGGATACTAGTTCAGTTAATTTTGTTTCGACAGTAGAAACAAAAGTATTGCTACTAGAGGTGCCTTTACAATTCAACTAACGATTTCAAATACATGATAACATGGCAAAGAATAAATGCATTAATAAAACCAATGAATATAAATAAGAAATTGTAAATTTGCAAATCAATAAACAACAATGAGCGATTCAATTAAACATGAATGTGGAGTAGCATTTATTAGGTTATTAAAGCCCTTAGAGTATTTTACCGAAAAGTATGGTACTCCATTATATGGGTTACAGAAGTTACAACTATTAATGGCTAAGCAAATAAACAGAGGTCAAGATGGAGCAGGAATAGGAGTAATAAAACTCGATCCACAATTTGGAGAAAGGTATTTAGCAAGAAAACGATCTAATTCCAAAAACTCAGTTGCTGATATTTTTGAAGAAATCAATAATGGATTGAAACAATTAGATGAAACTAAACTTAAAAATTCATTGTATTTAAAAGAACATTTTCCATATGCAGGAGAATTGATGTTAGGGCATTTAAGGTATGGAACACATGGAGGAAATAACTTAGAAAATTTACATCCATTTTTAAGACAAAACAATTGGATGTGCCGTAATTTAGTGTTAGCAGGGAATTATAACCTTACCAATGTCGATGAACTTTTTACACAACTCATAGAATTGGGGCAACAACCTAAAGAAAAAAGCGACAATGTAACCATGCTTGAAAAAATCGGACATTTTTTAGATGAAGAAAATGAAAGGTTATTCAAAATATACAAAGAAAAAGGGTATTCCAATTTTGAGATTACAGAAAAAATTAAAGAGCATTTATCCATTGAAAATATATTAAAAAATGCATTTAAGAGGACAGATGGTGGTTATAACATGGTGGGACTAATTGGTCATGGAGCTGCATTTGTTATGAGAGACCCAAATGGAATACGTCCGTCATTTTGGTACCACAACGATGAGATTTTGGTAGTGGCAAGTGAAAGGCCTGCTATTTCTACAACATTCAATGTAGATTATAAGGACATCAAAGAAGTGACTCCAGGTTGTGCTCTGATTATAAACAAAGATGCAACATTCAATGAAGTCAGAATTTTGCCAGAAGCTGAAAAGAAATCATGTTCATTTGAAAGAATTTATTTTTCTAGAGGCAATGATGCAGATATATACAAAGAAAGAAAACAATTAGGGAAATTATTAGCGCCAAAAGTGTTAAAGGCTTTGAATTACGATATAGAAAATACTGTTTTTTCATATATCCCTAATACAGCGGCTACTTCTTTTTATGGGATGATAGATGGAATTAACGATTGGTTAAAGATAAAGAGGTCGGAGGAAATCATGGCAGAAAGAGAACATTTAACACCAGAAAGAATCCAAGAAATTTTAACCTATAGAATAAGGAGAGAAAAGATATTAGTAAAAGATGCAAAAATCAGAACATTCATTACCAATGATAAAGACAGAGAAGATTTAGTTGGTCATGCATACGATGTTACATATGGTATAATAACACCACAAGTGGACACATTGGTCATAATTGATGATTCAATTGTAAGAGGAACGACACTAAAAACAAGTATTTTAAAAATATTAGGCAGGTTACAACCCAAAAAAATTATTGTAGTATCAAGTGCTCCTCAAATTAGGTATCCTGATTGTTATGGGATAGACATGAGTAGATTAAAAGATTTTGTAGCTTTCAAGGCATTAATAGAATTATTAAAGGATACAAACCAAGAGAACAAGTTAGAAGAAACATATAGAAAGTGTATTGAGGAGATGAAAAAACCATTTGATGAGGTAGAGAATCAGCTCAAGTCATTGTATGAATTATTCACAGAAGAAGAGATATCAGCTAAAATTTCCAAGATAGTAACACCAAAAAATTTCAATTCCGAGGTAGAAATTATCTTTCAGGAAGTAAAAAATTTACACCAAGCATGTCCAGATCACAAGGGTGATTGGTATTTTACTGGAGATTTTCCAACATCAGGAGGAAATAAAATAGCCAATAGGTCATTTATTTTTTACATGGAGAAAAACAACTCAAGGGCTTACTAACATTGGGTTTAAGTACTGTTTATAATTGTAAAAAAGTGGTGATTAGAGAAAAAAAATAAAAATTTTTCAAAATATATTTGCAATTGTAAAAAACAATATTACCTTTGCAGCCCCGTTCTGATAAATACTGTACAGTTTAAGAGAAAAAAGAAAAAAATATTTTCAAAAATATTTAAAAATAAATTTGGAAATGTGATTTGAAATATCTTACCTTTGCAGTCCCTTTTAAGAAAGGAAAGTTCTTTGAAGTTTAAAGAGAAGGAATAGCGGACCTCAAGATATAATAATACTTTGAGAAAGTCAGTTCAAATTTTTTTACAATGAAGAGTTTGATCCTGGCTCAGGATGAACGCTAGCGGCAGGCCTAATACATGCAAGTCGAACGAGATTGTTGTAGCAATATGACATGAAAGTGGCGCACGGGTGCGTAACACGTATGCAATCTACCTCTAATAGGGGCATAGCTTCGAGAAATCGGAATTAATACCCCATAACATAACGAAGTGGCATCATTTTGTTATCAAACCTCCGGGGATTAGAGATGAGCATGCGGAACATTAGCTAGATGGCGAGGTAACGGCTCACCATGGCTACGATGTTTAGGGGGTCTGAGAGGATGATCCCCCACACTGGTACTGAGACACGGACCAGACTCCTACGGGAGGCAGCAGTAGG
>CAYVDH010000024.1:0-27742 GCA_964450355.1 uncultured Flavobacteriaceae bacterium | reverse complement strand
GCTAAAGAAATTAAAGTTGAAGTAAATGGCACAAATGTAAAACTAAGTGGAACAGTAGGTTCATTATATCAAAAAGAGGAAGCTGGCAGAATAGCATGGAATACACCTGGTATTTGGTCGTTAGATAACAATTTATCTGTAAAATATAATTTTTCTAATGTGTTTTAATAAATCTTTATTCTTTAAAAAATAAATTTATGGTGATAGATACTTCACAGAATAAAAATAAATTAAAATGAAAAAAATGTTAATAGCCTTAGATTATGCACCGTCTACTCAAACTGTTGTAGAGCATAGCTATTTATTAGCAAAAGCAATAAAAGCTTAACTTATTTTAATTCATAAAATTTAAAATGTGGAGTATTATTCATCTTCTGTTTATGAACCAATAATGGGTTTTGAAGGTTTTAGTCAATCTTGTTATTTGGGTCAAGTGAGATGAAAGAATTTGAAATAGGTGTTAATGCTTTTTTAGGAAAAACTAAAATTCATTTAAACGATAAATAAATTATAACACTAGTTGTTTGAGGCAATATTGTTGATGTTATTTTAAAAAACTTCCAAAAATCAAAAATGTGATTGAATGGTTTTAAAACACATAGTAGAAATGGTTTTGAAGATTTTTTTGTAGGTAATACTGCACATCATTTACTCAAGCAATCTGTTGTTTCAATTTATGTAATACCTAAAAAAAAGTAAAATGAAAGCTGAAAAAGAGTTGGAAAAAAGTAAGGCACATATCATTGTTGAAATTATTGAATATATGCCAAATGCTGTAGTAACAAGAACGATTATAAAAAAAACAACAGGGAATATTACTGCAACTTCTATGTCCATAGGTGAAGAGTTGGGCGAAAAAGCAAGTCCTTTTGATACTTATGTGCAAATTATAGATGGCTCGGCTGAACTACAAATTGATGATAAAATTTTGTTATTAAAATTAGGCGAAGGCATTATTATTCCTGCTAATGCCAAACATAGTTTTATCGCCAACGAACAGTTTAAAATGATTACCTCCATTATAAAAAGTGGTTATGAAGAATAAGTAAACAAGAATATTTCATTAACAATTAAAAAATAAAAAAGATGTCAAAACAAAAAGAAGGCAAACCAAAATCGGGAATGAAAGCCCCTGCAAAATCGCCTAAAGAAAAAAAAGCTGATAAAGCTCAAAAAAAGAAAGATAAAAACAATATTGGGAAAATTGTTTCATAAAAAATAAATATGGTAACCGTAAATAAATTGGGGATAATATTGGCCAAAACTGAAAACCGTTTTGAAAGCGAAGGAGTTTTGAATCCTGCGGTTATAAAAGTGGACAATACTATTCATTTATTCTATAGAGCTGTTGCCAAGGATAATTATTCTACCATAGGATATTGCACTTTGTCTGCACCAATGAAGGTGCTAACTAGAAGTAATAAACCTGTACTAATTCCACAAGCTGATTATGAATTCCAAGGGCTTGAAGACCCACGTATTGTTAAAATTGAAGGCATGTATTATTTATCTTACACCGCTTTTAATGGAATCAATGCGTTGGGTTCTTTAGCTACTTCTTCCGATTTACTACATTGGGTAAAACACGGAATCATAGTGCCACAAATAACATATGAAGAGTTCAAACATTTTGCAGAATCGGAAGGTAGTATTAACGATAAATATATTCGGTATAACGACTACCAAAAAAGCCACGAAAAACAAGATCGAAAAATATTTTTGTGGGTTAAAAATTTAATTTTTTTTCCAAGAAAAATTGATGGAAAATTTTGTTTTTTGCATCGTATAAAACCGGATATACAAATTGTAGTTGCAATTGAAAAATTAGAAGATTTAACCATTGATTTTTGGCAAAATTATTTTTTACATTTTGATGAGTTTGTGGTGCTATTACCAAAGTATCCTCACGAAGTAAGCTATATTGGTAGTGGTTGCCCGCCTATTGAAACTGCCGAAGGTTGGTTATTAATTTATCACGGTGTACACGATACTGTTAATGGTTATGTTTACTCGGCTTGTGCTGCATTATTAGATTTAAAAAACCCACAAAAAGAAATTGCTCGTTTGCCTTATGCATTATTTTTTCCTGAAAAAGAATGGGAATTAAAAGGCGAAGTAAACAATGTTTGTTTTCCTACTGGTGCGGTGGTAGAAGGCGATACACTCTATATTTATTATGGAGCTGCGGACGAAAGAATTGCTGTAGCTTCTTTAAGTATAAAAGAACTACTGACAGAATTAAAATTAAACAAAAATTAAAAAAAGAAAACCATGGATAACGATATAATGCCATTTAATTCAAATGTGAATAACGATTTCTTAAAATCTACAACGGCTTTTTTATCTTTAAATAAATATGTGAATTTTCAAGCTAAAAATATACTGCCCGAAATACTATTTATTACATCCTATCCACCTCGTGAATGTGGTATCGCTACTTACTCACAAGATTTAATCAATGCTATAAATAACCAATTTGAAAATACTTTTCGATGTGCTGTTTGCGCATTAGAATCAGAACATGAACAGCATATTTATAATCAATCTGCTCAATATATTTTAAATACCGATAACCGAAATTCATTTATAAAAACTGCTTTTCAAATCAATAAAAATGAAAACATAAAATTGGTGGTAATGCAACACGAATTTGGTTTTTTTGAGAAAAAGGAAAAAGAGTTTAAAGATTTGTTTAATTGTATAACCAAACCTATTGTATTTGTTTTTCATACCGTATTATCTAATGCCAATGCAGCTCTAAAAATTAAAGTATTGGATATGGCAGCCATTGCTTCTATTATCATTGTTATGACCAACGATGCTGCCAATATTTTAATAAACGAATATGGAATTGCTGCTTTTAAAATAACCGTAATACCACACGGAACGCATTTAGTATCAACATTAAATAGAGAAAAAGTAAAAGAAAATTTTCAATTAGCCGATAGAATGGTGCTATCTACATTTGGTTTGTTGAGTAGTAGTAAAAGTATAGAAACAACATTAGATGCATTGCCAGAAGTAATTAAAATTTTTCCTAAAACATTGTTTTTGATATTAGGAAAAACTCATCCAACCATTGTGAAAAATGAAGGAGAAAAATACAGAAATATGTTGGAAGAAAAAGTGAAAACATTGGGTATTGAAAACAATGTTCGTTTTATAAATGAGTATTTGCAACTGCCAACATTATTAGAATATTTGCAATTGACCGATATTTATTTGTTTACTTCCAAAGATCCAAATCAAGCCGTAAGCGGTACGTTTTCATATGCGGTAGGTTGTGGTTGCCCTGTAATTTCTACACCCATTCCACACGCCAAAGAAGTATTGGGAACTGATAATGGAATTATTATTGATTTTGAAAACTCGGAACAATTATCAAAAGCAATTATTTCTTTGATAAAAAATGAAAAATTAAGAGCCAAAATTTCTATCAAAAGTTTTCAGAAAATGGCTGCTACAGCTTGGCAAAATTCAGCCATTGCGCACACACTACTTTTTAAAAAATTAGTTAGTAACTGTTTCCAAATTAATTATCGTATTCCAAAAATAAATTTAAGTCATATTAAAAAAATGACTACTCATTTTGGAATGATACAGTTTTCAAAAATTGCAAATCCTGATAAGAGTTCTGGTTATACATTAGATGATAATGCAAGGGCTTTAATTGCTATTTGTCAGCATTACGAATTGTATCACAATGAAAACGATTTAATTTTAATTCATAAGTATTTGCAATTCATTAAATACTGTTTGCAAGTCAATAATTGTTTTTTAAATTATGTAAATGCTGAAAAACAATTTACTAATCAAAACAATGCAGAAAACTTGGAAGATAGCACTGGTAGGGCTATTTGGGCTTTGGGTTTTGTTGTTTATTTAAAAGAAATTTTACCTATTAATTTAAGCATAGAAGCCGAACATTTAATGCAAAGAGCATTGCCACATTTAGTAAAAATTCATTCTACAAGAGCAATGGCATTTATGATTAAAGGTTTACATTATCAAAATAATGAAGAAAATTTACACTTGCTAAAAACCTTTTCTAACCGAATTATGCAAATGTATAAACACGAAAAAACGAACCAATGGCAATGGTTTGAATCGTATTTAACTTATGGAAATAGTCTTTTGCCGGAGGCAATGCTTTGTGCCTATTTGAGTACTGAAAATGAAGAATATAAAACCATTGCCAAAGAAAGTTTTGAATTTTTATTATCGATTGTTATGAATGAAGATAAAATTAAAGTAGTGTCCAATAAAACGTGGATGCAAAAAAATATTTTAGTAGAAAATACTGTTGGTGGTGAGCAACCTATTGATGTAGCTTATACAATAATGGCATTAGAGAAATTTTATGCAGTGTTTGAAAAAGATATTTACAAACAAAAAGCCATTACAGCTTTTAGTTGGTTTTTGGGTAATAATCATTTAAATCAAATTGTCTATAATCCTTGTACTGGTGGTTGTTACGATGGTGTAGAAGAGCATAATGTAAACTTGAATCAAGGTGCAGAATCAACAGTGAGTTATTTAATGGCAAGGTTGACAATGGAAAGAATGTTAGCTGAAGAAACGGAAAGTGTTGCAATGATAAATTTAGAATTAGTTGAATTAATTTAAAACAATAAAATTCTGAATGGTAAAAATATTATCGCAATTGATTTTTTTTTACAATGGGCTTTTTTATGGCTTTTGGAATTCTTTTGATTTACCTTCGAGACTTTGCATCTGGAAAAGTAGAATGGTCAAAAACTTATAGTATTTGGTGATATTTTGAAGCCCGATTGACACACGTACACGGAAATCTTTTTACAATTCTAAATATTTTAATTGGTTATTTTTTACTTTGTTTAAATGCCAAACTAAAAAATGTATAAGTCATTTCATTATTAGCTTTAACTGGTTTATGGATGCCACATGGTATTTTATAGGAAGTATATTTTGGCTTACCACCTGTTTTGGTTTTAGTTGGTGCAATTGCTATGACAGTTTCAGTGGTTTGGTTGGGTATTTCATTTTTCAATATCAAAAATATAAGTTAGAATTCGTTTTCTTATTGGACTAAAGTAGCGCAAAAATGGCATTTCAAATCGAGAGTTAGCAGAATTATTGTTTGTTAATCACAACAGTATCCAAACTTGGCAAACCGCTTATTTATAGGAGGCATTGAAGCTCTACTTAGGTATAAAAAAACTGGATTTAAACCTTCTATTTTATCAAATAAGGAACATGAGCTAATCGAAGCTAAGATAAATTATCCCAAGAATGGGCTTAGTGGATATGTTGAATTGCAAAATTGAATAGAAAACGAGTTTGGAAAAATTATACTCTAAAATACACTTCTAAAATATAGTATTCTTCATTTTGGTTCAAGTATTAAAGTAGCTCTTAAAAGTCAAGTTAAAAAAGATGATAAAATGGTTGCAGGTTTTAAAAACTTCGGTCAAATCTGAAAAGAAGTAATATCCATACATATAGACTCATTTCAGAGCATTAAATTATATTTTCAAGATGAAAGCAGATTCATTTTATTTATCAAAAATGACAAGGCTTTAACCGTTAAGGACGTAAAGCCAATTTGTCATTTTCAACAAGAGTCATTTTCAACATATATCTTTAGGGCATACTCTCCCATTAATGGAAGTCACTTTATGCTTTTACTATCTCGTTGTGATAGTAAAAGCATAAAGTTTTCTTAAATGAATTTAGTTTAGAAGAACCTGAAGAACTAAAAATTGTAGTATTGGATAATGGCGCTTTTCACAAGGCTACAACACTTCTTATTCCTAAATATCATTCTCCTGTATAGTCCTGAACTTAACCCAAGAAATTAAATATGGCAAATTGTAAAGTGAAATTTCACAAATCGACAACATACTAATCTTGATAAATTAAGACATATCATAACACTAACCTCCAAAAACATAACTAATGAAATTGTGAAAAAAATGCCGTTTTCATCATGTCTTTTTTCAGCCTTTTTGGTCTATTATATAATTCATATTGGTATAAGCCATCATATTCGCAACAGCAACTAACAATGCTAGTTTTTATTTTAAACAAATCAGTATTACTACATTTAATAGATTAAAGCCAATTAAATTATTCTACAATGAATTTAATGGTTTCTGAATTGTTGATTCTACAGATATAAAGTCCTTTGTTCCATTCTTTAACTGGAATTTCAACTTGTTTTAATTCTAGTGAATTAGTCTCATAAATTTTTTGTCCATTGCAATTAAAGATTGATATCTCAGCATAAGTATTTGTCTCGATTATAATGTTCTCTTTAGCTGGATTTGGATACAAATTGATTTTGTTTTCTATTTGATTTATTTCTATACCTGTAGAAATTTTTGTTCTGTCAATGATTTCAAGAGTAAAAGAAATGTTTCCTCTTTTTATGTTTCCAAAACTATCAATTTCAAAATTGATATAAGAAGTATCTTCGCAATTGTTTATTGAATCAATTGCAATATAAGTTAAGGTATATTTTCCTGAACTGGTATAAGTGTGTGTAGGGGCTTTTTGGGTTGAGCTAGTACCATCGCCAAATAACCATTTATGTTTATTTATAGGTCCTGAACTGAAATTGTACAATTTGGCTTTAAAGGTTTGAGAAGAATCATACGATAAAAATAAATTGGATTTGATTCCACATCTGCCACAATCAACATTTATTGTTAAAATAGTAGAGTCTCTACACCATTTTGAATTTATAGAATCGTATTTCTCTACATAATATTTGACATCATAATAACCACTTGAAGTATAAGTATGGCTTGTAATGTTTGAACTTGAGCTACTATTGTCACCAAAATCAAATGTTGTGTTTGTGTAATTGTTATTATACCCATAAAAATTGACTTTATAACAGTTGTTGGATGTATCCATGGTGTAATTAAAATATGCAACAACATTGCATGGATTGCAAATTAAATTAATTGAATTAATAACTGTGTCATAATAATATTGATTTTTAGTAGTATCAAACAATTGATTGTAGGTTGTTAATGTGTAACTCCCCTCAGAATTATAAGTATGATTGAACTGATAATTTAAATTGTTAGAGTCTAATGTCCCATCACCAAAGTTTATTTTTGTTTTACTATGAGTAATTAGATGGTGTTTAGTCAATGGGTATATAGGGAAATATAATATGGAAGGGGATACAATAATTTTCTTGCAATTAGGAGAATCTAATCTCATATATATTCCAGTCATAAAACAAGTTTTATCAATTTTAATTTGAATTGTTTTACAAGATGAATCTTTAAAAGTAGAACTAGTAGTAGAATCATAAAAAGTAACAATGTAGCAAACAATGTATGTGCTGTCATAATTGTAAGTATGACCTATATAATAGTTGTAAATACTTGAGTTGAAATTTGTCCCGTCACCAAACCTTACTTTTTGATTGATAATGGAATAATTGCCATTATAGGTGCTTGAATCATAAATTGCAATGTTTTTACAAGATTTTGAAATTCTAAAATTTACAGAAGGTGATTGTCCTTTCAATGACTGTAGATTTAATAAAGAGAAGAACAAGAATGATAATAAAAATAAAGGGTTAATAATTGATTTTTTCATGATAAATAATATTTACTAAGATAGACGAGATTCACTAAAATATTGTGACATTTTTAGGGATATTTTAACTAAATATTCAATCACATTGTTGTTTTATTCAATAAAGAATTTTATGGATTCACCCTTTTCATTTACTAATAAATACAAACCACTCATCCAATTGTTAACATTTATCGATGTTGAATTATTTTGAGAAATATAACCTTGAGATATTAAACTTCCCTTTAAGTCATATATTTTGAAATAGGTAGGTATTTGACTGTTGTTAGAAATTGTTAAATTATAAGTTGCAGGATTAGGATATAGACTTAATTCTTTGTTAGTATGAATGGTATTGGTATTAACATTTACTTTTTCAATTCTAGTGATTACAGCAAAATTAGTTGTAATAGGAGAGTTGTAGTCAAAGTATATGTTTGCATTGTTCCTAATACTGTCTCCAATTTTTAAATTATTTTTCATTTTAGCATCAAATACTATATAGCCTTTGCTTAGTTCTTCATTAGTTGATTTTGGTTTTAAATAGATGTTGTTGAATATCCATTTTACAGTATTTGTGCCAGGTTGAATAGATACTTGAAAAGGGTGAGTAGAATGAACCATTTGAAATTCATATACAGGTAAATTTAAAAACAGTGAATCTACTATAGTAACAGTATGAGCATCGTCATTGCCCTCATTTTGAAAATGGATATAATATCTAATCGTTTTAACATCGCTTGTTATTTTTCCTTCTGGAATACTGTTTTTGCAATTAGGGTCATAACTATACACCAAATTTTGAACAATGCTATCTTTGTTGTCTTTTGGGTCTTCATTAGCTAATGCTCCTAATTCTATATAATGTTTAACCTTTTCTCCTACTTTAAATTTATTTATATCGTATTCAACTTTTATTTTAATGACATTGGCTTGGTAATATGAAATAGCTAAATTGCTAAAGGTGTATTCATTTCCATTTTTTGATGTATAAGCTGGAGTTGAACTTTTAAAAGTGGTATTGGGGTCAAGTGTTACTTTTACACTTCCATTTGAAATTGTTCCAAAATAACAATGGTAGTGTTCAACATTAATGCTTAATTCTGTTTCTACCATGAGTCTAGCTCTGTTTGAACTTGTGTTTTTTACAACAAGGTTATATGGGGCATTTGTTTTTTTACTCAATGGGAAATAGATGCTATCATTTGATTTAGATAAACTTGAATTGTTTGTAGTTATATTGCTATTTGGTTTAAATGAAACACAGGAATCAAATTGATAATATTCTAATCTGTACTCTTGATTTTGGTTTTCTAAAACATAATCTATTAATTTACCACTGTCTAAATTTATCATATACTTGTTGCTGGTTATGTTAAATACATTTGTAAAACTATTTGGGGTAATGTCGTTTTTATCTTTAATTAAATTGTTGTTTTTATCCCAAAACACAAAGCATCGGATGGTGTCATATCCAACTCCTATTGCAGAATCGGGATCAATTTCAATGATGTTGTTGTAGTCCACACCATTAATTTTTACTCCCTTACTTCCATAATAAAATAACTTGTTGTTCACTACATTAAAAGAAATAAAATTAGAGTCATTAACTTCATTGATGTCTAAGTATTTAAATTGGTTATTTTTAAAATACTTTAATTTACCATTTCGACTTACTATAAAAAGTTTTTCATTAATGCTTTTTAGTTTTGGTTTGAAATCTATTGTAGTAAAAGAATCAAGAAGAATTCCATTTTGATTTAATTGATACAATTTGGAATTATTAATAGTAAAAATATTATTGTTTAAAAGAGCAATTGATTGAAGATTTTCATAAGAATTGTTTTTTGTTGTGAATATATTAGTCCATGTATTTGGATAAATATGCCTTATGATTTTATTGTTACTAGTAAAAAACATAGTGTCTTTATTAGATTCAATATGAGATTCAAAAGTTCCATCGGTTAAAAATTGAGACGGAAAATTTTCATTTGTAAAAGTGTTACCATTGAAAATGGCAACATTTGGCATAGAATTTCCTCCAATTGAATCAAATCCCCCTATAAAGTATAGCTTGTTTTTAAATACATGAGAATGGATGGCAGTCCAAAAAGAATTATAATTTATTGAGAAAATTGTAATTGCTTTCCAAATATTACCATCAAACTCCATTAAATTGAGTTTGAAATTATTATCTAAAGCAGTTAAGTATAATTTATTGGCATAAAAATTACAAGTTGTTTTACTAATTGATGGATAAATGTTGTAATTTATTAATCGTGTGAAATTGGTCCAAGTGTTATTAGTAGTTGACCATTTTTGAATCAGAATGGTGTCAGAATTGAATTGACGTTGCTGAACAGCATATAAGTTGCCTAATGAGTCTTTACACGTGCATGAGACAGGATAAGTAGTTCCATTGCCCATCGGTTTAATGTATGATTGTGAATTCAAGTATATATAACTAAATAAACTGATAAATACAATTGTTGTTTTTATAATAGAGAGTTTCATGTTGCTTATTAATAGATTATAAATTTATAGCTTTCTCCTTTTTCATTTCTGGCTATGTATATTCCCGCACTCCAATTGGTAACATTTACTTTTTTTTCTGTGTTGCTGTTTAATTCTATCGATTCTATTTCAGCACCTTTAGCATCGTAAATGCTCACTTTTGTGGATTTGTTTGAGGTGTTTTTAAATGTGATTTGACTGCGAGCAGGATTAGGATATAAATATAAAGTCTTTATTGTTTTTGAGTTTTTACTGCTGTCTGTTAATCTAATAACCTTGGAATCGTCTGTAATGATAGGAGGATTGTAATCAAAATAGATGTATGCCTTGTTCAATATAGAATCTCCTATGCCAAGTTCACCCTTTATTTTGGCTTCGAAAGCCACATAACCTTTGCTTAATTCTTCATTTTCACTTTTAGGTTTTAAATTGATGTCGTCAAATTCCCATTTGACAATGTTGTCTCTTATGGCAACTGAATATGGATGTGAAGCTCCTACCATTTGAAATTCATAAACAGGGATTTTTAAATTCAAAGTGTCTATTACAATCACTTTTCTAGCGACATCATTTCCTTCATTTTGAAATTGTATGTAGTACCTTATTTTATTCAAACTGCTATAAACTCTTCCTTCCGGAGTGCAATTTTTAATATTTGGATCGTAGCTGTAAACCAATAATTGTTCGATAAAATCATGCAATTCGGTTGTGTCATACACTGAATATGAAATGTGGTGTTTTACTTTGTCATTGATTGAGAAGTAAGTGTTAGGATAATATCCATTAATTTCTAATAATTGGGTGTCTAATAAATCTATTTTAAAAGTCAATTCATTGTTTGAAAAGTTGGTATAAGGAATGTTGCTGCTAGTGAATTGGTAATTGTTAGCAAGTTTCAATTTTAATGTTATTTTAGTAGGAGTTATTTGAGCTTTGCATTTTTTTGAACTTACTTTGATGAGCATTTTATTGGGGTCTAACAGCCTTTGTTGATACCTCGCATAGGGTTCTATTTTAATCCTATAAAGTGATTTTGAATTAAATGGTCTAATTGGGAAATAGATGGAATCTTTACTGACCTTATTGTTTGTGTTTTTAGAAATTAAATTTGCACTAAAACTGATGCTGGAACAACTGTCGAAATTGGTGTTTAAAAATTGAAATTCAACATCATTATAATCTGGTACATATTCTTCGAAACTTCCATTAAGTCTGGTATTGATTAATTTTTGATAAGTTTTGTTGAATATTTGGCTTATTTGATTTGGAAATGAATCATTGCCGTCAAAAATTCCATTTTGATTGTTGTCTATAAATACAAACCCATAGATAGTGTCAGTTTTTATGTTACTTAGTTCATTGGTGTTGATTTCGAATGCATGTTTAATGTCTTCGTTTTGATAATAAAAGGGGGTTTGAGTGGTTGCATACAATAAAGTATCTGATGCAATGAGGTCCCAAGTAGGGTCGTTGGAGTAGTTTGGTAATGTTAGAGTTTCAATGAATCTATTCCCCAATAAATAAGAAATTTTACCATTTTTATTAATGGTAAATAGTTGTTCTTTGTAGTTTATTAAAGGATTAGAATATTCAAAATCTGGAGTGATGCCAGAATATGGAGAAATTGATTTTACCCGAGCAAAATTGCTGTAATAAATGATAGAGTCTTGAAATTTTTTAGATAAAATAAATTTGTTTTCATGAACTCCTATTTGATTTACATCGCTAGTGATAGAACTGATAGGATACCAAAAATCAGGATAAACAAAACCCAAAAGGGAATAATTGTTAGCAAAGTTTGGAAATGCAATTAAAGCAGAATCACTGTTTTTGGAACCTATGATTTTGTATGCCATAAGGGTATTGGCTGTAAAAGGTTTATTAAGACCTTTCCATTTTAAGCCATTATATAATGCAACACTGTTTGAAGTTACACTGCTCGAATTGTAATATATGGTATCAAAGTTTGAACAAAACAACATCTCATTTCCAAACACCAGCATAAGAGGTGCTTCAGTATTTAATTTGTCGAATTCACCTACTGTAGTTATTTCGAATTCATTGATTTTATGAACTCCAACAACATTGTTGACAGAGCCATAAACATACAACGTGTCTTTTAAGTAAGTGCAGCTGTAATTTTTAGAATTAGTTAGGCCTTTAAATTTATTAATAAATTCCCAATTTTGAGTTGCTGGATTCCAATTTTCTACATAAAAAGTATCTTTGAATTTATTATAGATGACAGTAATTCCACTAATGCTGTTTTTACAATTTGTAATGATAGGTCTATCAATGCCATTGCTCATTTTTTTAATTAATTGAGCGTTTGTCTCCTTAAAAAAAATAAGCAATAAAATCAATATGATGTTTTTCTTCATGTCTAAAATTTGCGTTTTATATTGAAGGAGATACTGATAGTGTTTAATTTGCTATTAACATCGTTGTAGAGTTCTTTAAAACTCATTTTGTTTTGTTGGTATTGTAAGCCTATGCCTAGCCAAATGTTTTTATTGATGTTTCTGTAATAGGTCATGCCAGTTAAAAATCCAAGTGTCATTTTTTTATTTATAGTTTCACTAAAATTCACATTTTCAGTGTTGTCTATTGCAAATGTAACACCTTTTGCAGAAATTGATTGATTAAAAATAATTCCACCTTTTAATTGCAATTCCGATTTGCAATTGATGGGTTTAAAATAGCTTAAACCAAAAGGAATAGAAACAATGTTGGTTTTATTGATGCTGTTGTTTTCAAATACTTGTGACGAATCTTTATGTTTATTTATGTAGCCTATGATGGAGCCATCTATGTTTCTAAAAGGAATATTGGTATGGTAATATTTTATGTTTTCTTTTGAAATGATTTCCCAATACTGAACGCCACTGTTTAAGGATAATTTTATTCTTTTTGACAGGCTGAAATCTGCAAATAATTGCGCAAAGATTGAGCTTGTGTTTTTGTTTTTTTCTTTGAATACGGATTTTGCATCAACATGAGTTTTGTTTGGATTACTAAAACTGATGTTGCTATAAAAAGCTCTACTATAACCAGTACTAAAACCAATAGCAAATTTTTCTGTTTTAAAACAATTTTTTACAATGGGATTTGTTTTTAAAGTTTCAAATTCTTCAAATTTCAAATTGACCTTTGTTTTCTTAAGTCCTATAAGTTGAAGTTGGTAATAATCATTATCTACAATAGGTAAATTAGGTTCAGGATTGTTGATGTTTGATGGCGTTTCAGAATTTGATGGAATTGGGTCTTCTTTTTTTGATTTTTTATGATTCTTTAACTTACCATCTTTTTTTGCTTCAAAAGATTTTTGAAAAGATTTTTTAACATTTTTTTTAGATTGACTATCAATATTAAGTTTTTGTTCGTTATTTAGATTATGGTTATTTAAATTGTTTGAATTGTTTTTGTTTAGGTCAATTGAATTTGTTGAATTGTTTTCTAATGTTGAGTTTTGGGATATTAACTCATTATTATTTTTGTTGTTTTTTTGGGAAATTGCATACCAGTAGCCCGCCCCAATGGAAGCTATTGATACCAAAATGGTGATGATAAACCAAGGGAAAAATCTTCTTTTTGGTTTTTTATTTGCAAGAGAGCTTTCAAGCCTATCCCATTGGGCTTGAAAGAGGGGCTCTTGATGATCTTCAAAAGCCTTTTTGAAAGCATTTTGAAGGTTATCTTTGTTGTTCATTTAAATTTAATTTTTGTTTTACTAATTCTGTTAAATTTTTCTTTGCTCTGCTGTATTGTGATTTACTGGCTTCTTCGCTTATGTTTAATTTTGCTGCTATTTCTTTGTGGCTATAATCATCTATCATGAATAAATTAATGATGATTTGTTGGTTTACAGGTAATTTTTTTAAAATTTGCATAGCAACTTGAGCCTCAAAAGAAATTTCTTCTTCTATGTCATAATCTTTGATTTCAAGAGCTTTGTCGGAGATGTGCTCAACAAGTAAAGCGTTTTTCTTTCTTCTTAGAAAATCAAGAGAAGTGTTGATGCCAATTCGGTTTATCCATGTTTTAAGGCTGCTATCTCCTTTAAAATTCCCAATTTTGTCAAATACTTTTAACATGGTATCATGAAAAATTTCTTCAGCATCTTCTCTGTCATTTGCATACCTCATACACAAGGCCATCAAAAGGCTACCATATTGTGTATACAGTTGTTTTTGAGCTACTGGATTTTGTTTAATGCACCCCGATATGATTTCTTTTTCTGTCAAAAAAATGTATTTCTATTCTTATAGACGCAATATGATTAAAAAATGTGACATAAAAAAAGACACCAATTTAAGATGTCTTATTTTATTAGTGCCCAGGACCGGAGTCGAACCGGTACGGGGGTGAACCCACAGGTGTTTGAGACCAGCGCGTCTACCAATTCCGCCACCTGGGCATTTTATAGGGTTGCAAATTTAATCTTCTATTTTACAATTACAAAAGAAATATTAAACTATTTTTAAATATCCATTTTTGAATTACCTTTGTTAGCTATGTTTTATCACTTTATACTTTTGTTGTTCATAGTCATAAGTAATCATGTGTATTCTCAAACTGGTGTAAAAGGTTACGTCAGAGACATTAATAATGGTAACGAGTTGGAAAATGCCAATGTTATTGTTTTAGAAACTAAAATGGGAAGGCCTACTAACACAGATGGTTTTTATGTATTTAATGAAATTGACCCAGGCAATTACACTTTAGAAGTTACTTTTGTTGGATACGATACTGTAAGAGTTAAAATCAAAATTGAAGAAAATAAAGTATTAGTTCAAAATTTTTACCTTACTCCTCTGTTGCACACCGTTGGTAAAGGATACAAAAAAGAAGAAAAAAAGAAAAAAGAGGTAAAAGAATCAGATGTGGGTACTACTAAAATAACTTCTGGTGAATTGCTTAAAATTCCAACTGTAGGAGGTGTTCCTGATTTAGTTCAGTATTTGCAAATATTGCCTGGTGTAGTTTTCAGTGGCGACCAAGGGGGGCAATTGTACATCAGAGGTGGTAGCCCTGTGATGAATAAAATATTATTAGATGGAATGACTATTTATAATCCTTTTCATTCCATAGGATTGTTTTCAATTTTCGATGCTGAACTAATTAAGTCTGCGGACGTTTACAGTGCTGGATTTGGTGCAGAATACGGAGGTAGAATTTCGGCAATTGTAGATGTTAAAACACGTGATGGTAACAGAAATAGATTGTCTGGTAACATGGCATTAAGCCCTTTTTTAGGCAAAGTGTCTTTAGAGGGTCCTCTGAAAAAATTTAAACCTAATCAAGGAAATAGCAGTTTTGTGTTTTCAATTAAAAATTCTTACTTAGATAAAACTGCTCATTTGTTTTATCCTTACGCTAATCCAGATAATCTGCCCTATAGTTTTAATGATGTGTACGGCAAAGTAAGTATGAATTCTGCCAATGGAAGTAACATCAAATTGTTTGGTTTTAATTTTAAAGACCGCGTTAATTTTCCCAATTCTACTCATTATAATTGGAATCAATCAGGGTTTGGTGTAAGGTTCACTATGATTCCTGAAGGTAAGTTGTCTAAATTAGATGGTTTTGTTACCTATTCAGGGTATCAAATCAATCAAGAAGAAATTGATAATAAGCCAAGAACCAGTGGAATTAATGGTTTCAATATGGGTGTAAACGCTTTAACTTACAAAGGTAAAGATGAAATAAAATACGGATTTGATATCAATGGTTTCAGAACTAATTTTGAAATATACAATTCCAATGACCGCAAAATATCTCAATATGAAAATACCACAGAATTGTGCGGTTATTTCTTATATAAAATCATAAGAAAAAAATTATTGTTAGAAATTGGTGTTAGAGAACAATATTATGCTTCGCTTGCCAATGCTTCTTTTGAGCCAAGAATTAATGGGAAAATAAAGCTAACTGATAAATGGGCTTTTAAAGCCGCAGGAGGTAAATATTCGCAAAATTTATTGTCAGCATTTAGCGATAGGGATGTTGTCAATTTGTTTTATGGTTTCTTGTCTGGACCTGATGATTTACCTAAAAGATTTGACAACAAAGACATCACTAAAAAATTGCAATTAGCTTGGCATGGTGTTGCCGGAATTGAATACGATATCAATAAATTCAGCGATATTTCATCTGAAGTGTTTTATAAAAACTTTACTCAAATCACGAATATAAACAGAGATAAATTATTTGACGATATTGAAGAATACGCTGCTCAACCCGACAGATTGAAAAAGAATTACATTTTGGAAAAAGGGAATGCATATGGGGCAGATATTCGTTACAAATACGACAATAAAAGGCTGTATTTATGGGCTGTTTATTCCCTTACTTATGTGAATAGAAACGATGGTATAATATCTTACAATCCACACTGGGATCGCAGGCATAACATCAATTTAGTAGGGGATTATGCTTTAGATAAAATGGGTAAATTATCATTCAATGTGAGATGGAATTTTGGTTCAGGTTTTCCATTTACTCAAACTCAAGGATTTTATGAAAAACTAGATTTTGCAGGTGGCCCAAGTTCTAATTACCCTTTAACAAATGGTGAAATTGGAATTTTATACAGTGGATTTAATCAAGGTCGTTTGCCTACTTACCACCGTTTAGACGCCTCTATTAAATACAATTTCAAACCCATTAATAAATTCAAAAGTTGGTTAGTGCTTTCTGTAACCAATATATACAACAGAGCTAATATTTTCTATTTTGACAGAGTGAATTATACCAGAGTTAATCAATTACCAATTCTACCTTCTGTGAGCTATAATGCAAGTTTTTAATTTAGATTAATTGTTTCCAATTTCCTTTTTTTAAGTTGTATTTAATTGTAGATGGCAATGCTTTAAACCAATATTTATTGATGTTGACAGCAAAACTTGGTTGCATGTAACAATTTATTGTACAACCCTGACAAGCCTCTAACCTGCCTTCTTTTTTTATTTCTTCTTGAACTACTTTGCTATGCCATAAATGGTACAAATCATTGTTTATGTCAAATTCTTTGACACCTAAATGATAACAAGGTAAGATCAATTTGTTTTCAGGAGAAATCACTATGGTAGTACTTGCTGCTTTACATACAGGATTGTTAATTTGATTGCCTCCATCTTTTCTTAATTCAATAAATCCTTCATTTAAATATATCCATGGTTTTTTTGAATAGGCAGATAATAAATTCAAATCTTCTAAGCTTAAATTGCTTCCTACATCTTGGTATTCAAACACAGGATTCAATATCAACATCAATTTATTTGGAAGACAATACTTTTGATACACTTCTTCAATTTGATGAATGTTGTGACTAAAAACAGTGAATAAAATGTCAGGTTTCTCCTTTAAGTTTTTTGCTATTTCTATGGACTTTTCAAAGTGAGAAAAAAGATTCACGCCACGGCTTTCGTTGTGTTCATTTTCGTTAGGCGAATCCAGTGAAAAATGCAACATATCTATTAAGCCTTTTAGCTTTTCAGCTAATTTAGGATAAAGCAGAGTATTGGTAGTTACAGTAGTTATGAATCCTAAGTTTTTTGCAATTTTTAACAATTCGTTTAATTGTTGATGTAATAATGGCTCACCACCTGTAAAATCAATGACATTAACCCCAAGTTTTTTTAAATCTTTAAGGTTGTTTGTTGCATTTTCAATGTTGATATAAGGCGATGGCTTTTCCCAAATATCACAAAAACTACATTTGGCATTGCATCTATATGTGACGTAATAATTGCACAATACAGGTTTTGAATTGATTTTAATGCCATTGAAATTCATCTTAAATTCCTCCTTGATATTTTCTGCTAAACCATTCTATACTTAACAAAGCAAGTAATAAATAAAAAATCCATTTCAATTGAATCAGGTCGTTTATTTGTTTTTCTTTATATGAAGTCGAGGTGATTTGAGTGTTGTTTTTAATGTGATTGATAAGTGCTTCTATTTGATTTGGGAAATAAAACTGAGCATTGTGTTTGTTTGATATTTGCCTTAATAAATGAAAGTCAGCTTGGTGGTCGGTGTTTTCTATTTGTAATGGTTTAATTAGAATTTTTCCTGTTATTTTTTCTGAGCTTCCATTCACTTGTGCTTTATAAGAGTAATTGCCAGCGGGCATAGTGCCAATGTTCAATGAGTATGTTTTGCCATTTGGACTAAACATGTAATTGTAGTTTTTATTTTCTTGGTTAGTTAATATTAAACTGATGTCTTTATCAGAAATCAATTCATAGTTATTATTATATAATTCTGCAATAAATTTTAAGGCTTCATCTTCATCTAGTACTTCTTTGTTAGGATATACTCTGAATTTTCTTTTGTCTTCTTTTGTTGTCAAATATTGAATGGTTTTACTTACCAATTCATTAGTAGCTTCGTGGTTGTTGTTTAAAACAAAATCTTGAAGTCGCCATCTCCAAAATCCTTCACCAAATAAATAGGCAGATTTGTATCCATTTTCATTATTCATACACCATAAAGGGTATTTAGTGCTTACCGATCCAATTCTTTGAAAACACAAGGTAGAACTTTCATCGGTGAAAAAATATTGTCCATAAGGAGATATTAAAGGAGGTAGCTCAGTCAATGTTTTTTGGGTGTTGTCGTCTAGTGTAAATGTGTTGAAGTTAGAATTGGTTATTGCTTGTGTTTGGTTTGTTCTATTGCTGTTTCTATCAATTCTGCCAGAGCTAGAAATGCTGTTTAATTGGTTGATGTTGGTGCTTGTGTTTGTGATACACCAAATCGGAATTTGATTGTTCTTACAATTTGCTATTAAATCTTTGGCATTGTTTGCAAAAGAAGGGAGTCCTAGTAAGATAGCGACATTGTATTGGTTTAATTCGGATGTTTTTAATTCCTCTATTGATTTTGAAATGACTTCATAATTAGCATTAGATGAAATGGCATTTTTAATGGCGCCAATATCTGGATGTATTGTTGAATAAGTAAGTAGTATTTTTTCTCTGCCATCTATTACTTCAATGAATAAGTCTTTTTTGTTGTTTCTATTTGTGTATTCACCATCAATCGGATTTAAGCTTATAACTAGGTGTTTAGTTCCTGCTTCTTCTGCTTTAGCAAATACATTGATGGTTTGAAAATAGGATTTTTGATTAAAAGTAATGGTTTGATTGTGGATGCTTTTGCCGTCTATGCTGACATTTAAATTGGTGTTTTTACCCTCGCATTCGTAAGCAGATAAGTTTATTTCAATAGGGAATTCATTGCCTAAGTATGCAATGGCATTGGCATTAGCTTCTTTTACCATAGCATCCTTTCGAAGGGTGGAGTCGCCAATGCCAATAGTGTAAACAAAAGGTATTTTATTGATGGTTTGATAAGTAGGATTGGTTCCTTTGTTGTAATTTCCATCCGAAGCGATGACTACAGCTCCAATGTTTTGTTTGCTATAGGTGGAGTTGATGTAGGTAAATAATTGGCTAAAATGAGTTCTTTTTTCATTGAACTTCAAACTGTCTATGTTTTGAATTTTATTACCAAAAGTTAAGTATTGTACATCGTAATCATTGCTTAGCTTTGCTTTGATATCTCTCCATTGTTTTTGCCATTCATTTTTGTAAAAAGGCGAATCGTTGTTGTTTAATAAGGATTCCGAGTTGTCATGCGCTAGAATGATGATTGGTTTTTGAGTTTCATTTTTATAATGAATTAATACAGGAGATAAAAGGAAAAAAGCTAAACAGCTAACAACAATAAACCTTAAGGCAGCTAATAGTTTTTGTTTCCAAGTTTTGTTCCCATATCTATATAAAAGATAAGAATACAGAAATCCAGCTGCAAAACAAAGCAATATAAGCCATAAAGGAGAAGTAGTAATCAGTTGCACTTAGGCAAAGTTAAAACAAAAAAATGATAAATTAAGATTTGTTAATGATGATTTTGTCAGTAACAGTTTGATTGTTGCTATTAGTGATTTTAATCAAGTAAATACCATTGCTTAATTCATTCATGAAATTTAACCTGTATTGGTTCAGGCCATTCATGGTTTCTATTTTATCAATGAATTCTAATTTCCCTTCGTTTGAGTATAAACTTATAGTTACTTTACCAATGTTGCTGCTAAATAAGATGTCTGTGTATTGTGTACTTGGATTAGGTGTTATACTTATTATTTGCAGTTTTGTTGTTGCTTCGTTGGTTAATTCTTTGTTTTCAGAATATGTTATGTTGCCATTTATATCTGTTTGTTTAATCCTGTAAAATACGTTGCTGTATAAATTGTTTTTTAAATATTGGTCGATAAATGAATAGTGATTTACAGTTCTAGAAATGTTGTAAATGCTTGATTTGATATTAATATCTTCAAAATAAATACCATCGTAACTTCTCTGTACAGTAAAGGATTTATTGAATTGATTTTCTTGAACTGTCCAATCCAATTTTGCCATTTTGTTTTTGGTCCAATTTGCTTCAAACATAAGCCACTTAACAGGCAATAAACTTAATATTGAAATGTCATCTACACAATAACATCCGCTGATGCTATCGGTAACTGTAACATAATACGTCATAACGGAATCTGTCTTAGTATATGGGTTTTCTAAGAATCTATTGTTTAAGCTGTCTGAGGGCGACCACACATACTTTAAGTTGCCCATTGGAGTTCCGCAATAGCCTGTTGGGCTTGAGCCCAGTTGAGCCGAATCGTAAATGTGCAAAACATTGATATCGGAGCCAGCATTGCAAGTTGGGATTTCAGCAATGGTTAAATAACAAGTTGCGGTATCAGCACATCCATAATTGCCATCGTAATACCAACTGTGAATAGGAAATCTGTTGGCGTAAGATTGTCCAAAGGTGCTCATGATGTCTGCTGAGTTTACAGTCATGATAGTATCATAACTCTGTTTTACTATGAAATTACCGCTAAGCCAATAATTGTCTTCAAGCCACACTTCACTGAATGGAGAATAGGATAATTTAGGGTGAACAGTAAAGGTGACATCTTGCCCATAACAAACAGAATCATTGTCTATTTCTAATGTGTGAGATAAGTTTGGATAATTGAATACTTCAATAGAATCAATCCCAGGGCATCCCTTTGAGCCAACATCCATTAATACATACACCCATCTTATGGCATCAGATGTATCAGGGTAATAAGTAAAATAATAATCTGTTCCTTGATAATACACTTTGCCCTCGCCATATGGTTTGGTAGAAAATGTATAGCTAGTGCCAGTTTGTGTTTGTTCTATAACATAGCCTGAATCGTATTGACAAAGATATTGGTTTTTAACCACTAAATCAGGCCAAGCAGGAGTGTCAAATAATTTGTAATATGTGTCGTCTTTGCCTACACATCCATTGCTGTCAATTGCATAAATATAAAATTGATTGTATTGGTCGGAGGCGTTTAATTTTATGGCAGTATCTGGCCCTGTATAAAATACCCTTCCTTGGCAATCAGGAAATTCGCTAATGCAATACGATTGTACTTTGTTTATTTTGTTCCAGTTTAGTTTTACTGGTTCTGAATAGCATTTGTATATGGAGTCAATAGTCAAATTTAAATTCATTGGGGTATTTGGCAACACTAGTAAAGTATCGTAGAATGTATTGCCTGGGCAATTAGCTGGTAATGGACCTTTGCAGTTAACAGTAAAAATAACTAATTGATTCAAGCCTGTTGCATTATTAGGAGTATAATTGCCAATAAAAGAGCCTACACCTGTTGAAGGAATTCCTGTAACATTAGTGGTGTTATTTCTTGACCAACTGAATGTGGTGCCAGGGACATAATTAGAGGTGTTAAAATACAGGTAAGGCATTTCGTTTAATCCACAAGTTTTGTTATAGCTTGGAGCAGCATAACCTACTGGACTTTCTGTATGCATGGTTAAAATTGTATCACGAGAGATGCATGCAGTTACTGTGTCTTTAACTTTGAAAATGTAGTTAGAAGTAAATTGTGAAGTTGTTAATCTGATTTTTGTATTGATAGAATCGCTGGTAAATGGTAAAGAGCCTGACCCTGAATATTTACTCCATTTATATGTAGAGTTGGCTCTAGTAGTTCCATTTAAATTAAATGTATCAGAGCCACCACATCTGCCAGTGTCCTTGCCAATAGTCGTTGTAAAGGCGTTTTCAATGGTAATTATTTTTGAATCTTCAGAAACACAACTGCCTTTCGATAACCTGTATCTAATTAAATATTGACCAGTAAAATTGGCATTTAAAACCGAAACTGAATTTGTTGTATCTGAACGTCCAAGATATTGAGTGGAATAACCGTAAGGCCATGATAAGACATCCCATTTTGCTTTAACCCCAGAACTTGCTGATGGACCATTAAGTGTTAAAGTGTTAGTGTCTTTTAAGCAAATGTTTGTATCGTTGCCAATGCTAAAAGTAGAAATTGGTATATCTATTGTTACAGCTACAGTATCTCTTCTTACGCAAGTTCCCGCAGTTAATGAAAAATGAAAATAATAAGTGCCAGTATTTAATCCACTTATTGACGCTGTCCAAGGGTTTGTTTGGTTTAAATTAGCTACAGATGGGGTATTTCCTACTTGACTCCATGTACCATTTGAACCGCTATTGCCTATTAATATGGTTGAATTTTGATTGCATAATTTAATGTCTGCACCAGCTATTGGTTTAATAACTGAGTTTATGATAACCGTATCAATCTTTATTGGACAATTTCCATTGGCATTTACCCTCCATAAGTATTTGTATGTACCCGATTGATATAAATAAATAACACTAGAATTGACACTGGTATCAGGGCTGACATAATAAGGAGCCGGACCACTTAAAAACTGCCATCTGCCCGTGCCTATTGATGGTCTTTTAGCTTTTAAAACAATGGTGTTGAAATTGTTGTTTCCATTGCAGATGGTAGTGTCCCTCATCGCTTCTGCATTGGATGGAGATTGCGACACTTGGATAGTGACATCGTCATAATTGCTTGGACAAACTCCATTGTTTACAGTCCATCTAAAGACATATGAACCTGCAATTAAATTGGATACACTGCTGTTGGAGTCTAGAACATTACTAAAAGTAGCAATATTAGGTCCGCTGTATTGCGACCAAATACCTGTTCCAACACTTGGTTTTTTTGCATATAGATTTAATGAAGAACCACATATTGTGCTGTCCTTTCCAGCTTTAGACGTAGATGCCGTACCCATTATAGAAACATCCACAGTATCGCTTGTGCTATCGCAACCTGATATTGAAATAGTGTAAGAAAACCTATAATGGCCATTGCTTAATCCTGTTACAGTCGTTGAACTGTTGTTGGGACTGCTTATGCTTCCAGAAAAACTACCAACTTTTCGCCATGTTCCAATAGCTCCACTTGGAGAAGGGGAATTTCCGGTTAAAGTAATAGAGGTAGTGCCTGAAGTAATGCATTGATCTCCGCCTGAATTGGCGGCAATAGGCCCTTGTGATGAAGTGGTAGTAATGGTAATAGAGTCTTTAATGCTTGCGCACGAATTGGAGATTGTCCAATACAATTTATACACAGTAGAAGCAGATAAATTGGAAAGTATTGCATTAGAGTCATTGATGTTAGAAAAAGTTGGGCCACTTGGAGTTATTGTCCATGTTCCAGTTTCATTGTCCTTAGGTTGGTTGCCATTTAGAACTATTGGAGTAGAATAACAAACCGTCTTATTCGCACCAGCTACAACATAAGTTGGAGGATTAAAGGCAACAAAAACTAAAACATCGTCACTGTTAGATGGGCAAGTGCCTCCATCTATATTCCACCTCAGTTTATAGGTGCCCGAATTTAGGTTTTTTAATTTAACTGAATTGCTGAATTGGTTTGGTAAAAATGAAACCGTTGTTGGTCCAAATACTTGCGACCAAAAACCAGTGCCTATTGTTGGAATGTTTCCAACTAAATTGGAGCTATCCACTCCACATTGCAACTTTTGATTTGAACCAGCATTTGATAAAGAAACTGTGCCAGATACCTGAACATTCACCACATCACTGACATAAGATGCGCACCCAGCTTGAGTACTTCTAATTCTAAAAACATAGTTCCCAGGAACTAATCCGCTTATATTGATATTGCCTCTAATGGTGTCTATTATCGAAGCATAGGAACTAACTGAGTTGTTTTGAGTAGGCCCCGACACTTTATCTACTATAAATCCAAATCCCATGTTTTTATATGTAAATGGGATGGTTGCTGTGGTAGCCAAACATGTTAAATTAACACTGCTAGGGGTTATGTCTAAAATAGGAGGTCTTTCAGGGTAAATGTAAACAAAATAAGTAGCACAACAGACTCCAGCACTCGCACAAACAGTATAGGAGTATATGTATGGATAAGGGCTAGAATTAGATTGCTGGTTACTGTTTGGTAGCTTTAATTTATGAACAGTAGTACTAGTGCTGTTGGGATTGCCAATAGAATCGCCACTAGGACCTTGTATTTTAGTCCAGCCAGAAAATGTTTGTCCACTTGATAAAGCAGGACTGGTTAATGTTGTAGAAGTTTGGCCACATAAATATTGGCTGGTATTGGAACCAGAAGGAGTGACATAACCCAATGGGTTTGGCACCGTTAATTGCATGGTGTCAGAACCACTTGCGCATGGGCCACTTACTGTCCAAGCGAATTTATACACTCCTGGATACAAATTGCCAAAAGAAGCATAATAATTGTCATATGCATTAGAAATGCTTGGATTAGGAGAACCACTTGGCTTTGAAACATTGGTCCAGACTCCAGTTTGTCCACAATAACGTCCCATGTTTGATGGTACACCATTGTTATAAGCAAATGAATATTGAGTTGGATAAAAGGTTGTGGGTGGGCTCACATAACAAGGGCTTGCAGTTCTGTCAGGTCCAGCATTAACAGTTTCTCCGCCACAATTTACAACATACACAGTGTCTGCGTCTTTGCAATTAGTAGTGGTATTTTGTACTTCCCATTTAAAAAAACTTGAACTGCCATAGGCATAACTGTTTATACCTGAGTTGTATGAATTAGAATTGTATATGCCAGAGTACAAATACGAAGGAGAAAATTCTGTCCAAGTGCCTATTTCACCTGAAGGAGGAATAGACCCATTTAAATACCTTGTTCCAGGACAAAAAGTAGTATCCCTTCCAGCATTTGGTTTATTTGGAGTAGCTAATATGGTGATAGTGATGGTATCTGTTACTCTGCCACCTAATTGGCAATTAACTGCACACACAAATTTAAAAATTCCGCCTGAGCGAGGAAAATTTTTAATGTAAGTTGAACTTGAATTTGGGGTTTGTATAGTGACTGTGGTTCCTGATACTTGAGTCCATTGTAAATTGGGTGTAGCATTTAATGGCCCAGCAGTAAATCCACTGACATAAATGACATCGTTGGCGCATTTTGTTAAATCAATGCCAGCATTTACTGAGCAGTTTTGTGAAAAAAGCTCGATAAATCTAAGGGATAAAAAAGATAAAAAAAGTAGTAGTTTTTTCAAATTTACAATTCAAATGTAAAAATTAATTTAATATTTTACACAAAAAATTGAGAAATTATTATAAAAATTATTTAATAAGCGTAATCTGCTAAGTATTCGTATTCTGAATTTAATTTGCCATGGTTGCAAATGGTTGCATTTTCAATGATTGTACTTGTTGGTTTTAGAATTTCAGGTATCACGTAATCAATTAACATTTGCCCAAATCCTTCACTGGCATCTCTTGGCAATTCGGTAGGGAGATTGCTTACTGCCATGATATCAATTCCTTCAGGACTAAATGGTTCGCAAGGTCCTAAGGTCATGGGAGAAAAACCAATAACAGGGTCTTGAATGGTGGTGTCTTTATAAGTAATTGGGATGCTTCCATTGATGTCACAACTGATATCAGCAATCACTTTGATATTAAATGTTTGCAATCTGGTGTCTTGTTCGTTGAACAAGCGGTCCATTTTGTTGTCCCAATAAATGCCATTAATTAACAAATCACAATAGGGGAAATAATGCCTAAACACACAGCGGTATCTGCTAGGGTCGTGATGAAAATCGCTTCTATCATAGGCTTTGCCATCAATTCTTTCATACAGGTTTTCTGTCAATAAAACAGCAAAAACAGGTTCTGAAAATTGTTTAGTTAACAAATCGGAGGGAGTCACTTGTCTTATTTGTGCTTCTTTCAACAATTCAAGAGCGCCTAAAGAAACTCTTCCATTGCCAGTTAATATCATTTTAATTGGAGCTAAATTTATTTTTTTTAATTCTAATTTAATTTCATTGTAATCCAAACATTGGTAAGCTGGTTTAAGGTCGAATTGTTTGTGTTTTTTACCCCAGGTCAACAAGCCATTATAAGCGCCAACAATGCCTGCAAATCTGCCAAAACCAATGATTCTTTCGCCCGATTTCCATCTCAGGGTTTCATAGTCTGTCAATTTTATTTTTTTAGCAATCAGTTCTTTCATTAAGGGTCTGTTGTGCTCTTGTTTTTTTATGGTATGAGAGAAAAAGAAATAATGTTTGTTTGGGATTAACATGGTTGGAGGGACTTCTTTAATCCCCATCAGGATATCGCAGTCAGAGACATCGTCAGAGATTTCAATGCCTACTTTATGGTACAATTCATCGTTAAAACATCTGCTTTCAGAGCTTTGAATTTTAAGTTTAATTTGAGGGAAATTCTCTTTAATAGCAACACATTGGGCAGGAGTAAAGGGAGTTCTTTTGTCATTTGGTTTTTTTTCTTCTCGAATGATACCAATTTTAAGAAAGTTGGACATGCCACAAAGTTAAAGATTAAATTGATGGCAATTGAAAAAATAGCAACTATATATGAAAATTAAGAATTACGTTAGTCAGAATTTTTGACGTTAGTTCCGAATATTTATATGTTTCATTAATCATAGTAATCATTTAATCATAAATAATCATAGTTAAACCACCTTCACCTGCCCATTCATAAATTGTCAGCACTATGATTTATTTGATTTTTGTGATTCTGTTGATTTGTGTTTTTTATTTGTTAGTCTCTTGAAATTTAGACTTTTTTCTCCAAAATTAATTAGCAATCCAATTTCTAAATTGTAAGCTTCTAAATAATTGATAGCTTGAGCAAAGTGTACATCTTCCAGTTTTGTTGTAGCTTTCAATTCAACTGAGATAAAACTTTCCACTAAAAAATCAACTCTTCTAGTGCCAATTTGTTTTTCTCTGTAAAAAATTGGCATTTCGAATTCTCTATTAAATTCTATTCCTGCCAAACGCATTTCAATGGCTAGTGCTCTTTGATAAATAACCTCCTGAAAGCCATTGCCTAGTATTTTGTGGACGGTCATAGCACAACCAATAATCTTAGAAGTTAGTTCCGAATATTTATATGTTTCATTAATCATATTAATCATTTAATCACAAAAAATCATAGTTAAGACACTTTCACCTGCCCATTCATCAACATCGGCAACAACCAATCACGAAGTTCGGTGAGTTTTTGGTTTTCTTCAATTGAATTAATTAATTGCTTACGCAGAGGTATAGTAAATGATGCGAATTTTTTAAGAAGATCTTCATTTGGGACACAAACTTTTACACTTTTTAAGTTTTCTTGAGTTATTTTTAACCCAGATTACGCATTAGAAAAAAAGGTTTAAATTTGAGTTCTAAAATCC
>CAYVDH010000023.1:0-28849 GCA_964450355.1 uncultured Flavobacteriaceae bacterium | reverse complement strand
ATGCAATTCTTTATTTTAGTTTGTAATTTTTCTTTTTTAAAATCTGTTAAGTGGTATTCAGTTTCAATTTTAGAGGTGAGAGAATCCAATAAAAAATCTTGTTTACTTAAATCAATAGAATCTACTAAACTAAAGTCAATAGATGAGTATTTATATACAACAGATTTTTTAGAGAGAATGATGTTGTTTTTAAACAAAGAGTATGAATCAATAGCATAACTAATCTTGCATTGAATCAATACATATCCAAGAAATACATAGAATAATGGTTTTTTTGTTGTCATTTAATTGTTCTCTTTCAACAAATTAACGCAACTTTTTTTACTTTATTATCTTAGAGGTTTAATTAAATAAACACACGCCAAAAGAATACAGCATTTGATCGGGGTTAGTATTAGCTGCAAAAGCTGATTCTTTGTATAAAGTATCTAAACCAATTCGGGTATAAAATGCGATTCGTTTTAATTCCAATCTAACCAAAGCGTTAAGTTGTTCAGATTTGATGCCTATTTGGTTTTCAAATTTGTATTTGAAATCGCCATTTTCGTTGCTACCTTTTTGTGTTTTTTTCGTTCTTCCATTGAAATTGTATTCCACACCAGCAGAGATTTTAAAATCACCATTTTTTGATTTGTAATGCAATAAAATTGGCACATTATAATACCTTATATCTTGTCTGTTTTTACGGTATATATTTACTGTATCTTTGATTAAAGCAAGCTCTCCATTTGAATTTAATTTTTGATTGATTTGTTTGTTATCGTATTTTAAATAATAATTGTTAAATCCGAATCCAACAGTAAATAGCAATTGATTTTTAAGTAAATTGACATTGAGTTCAGCAAGGTCTAAACTGATGTTAGCACTTTTGCCTGTGTTTGGGTTGATGGCATTGTATGGAGTAGGAGAGTTGCCTTGTTGCCCCATGGTAAATCCTAAACTAAAATTAGTAAGCACATTGAATTCTACTGCATTTTTTCTTGTTTTAGAATCGTGCCCAGGAATGATGTTGATGATGCGTTTAAATATGCTATCTTCTTCGTTTTCAGGTTTAGTTTTTACAGTATTGCTATTCATTGGAGCGAAAGTGACATTTACGATCACTTTTTTGTTTTCAATGCTGTCTTTAAATACTAAAGTTGAATTACTGCTGGTGCTGCCTTTGGCTTTAGTGATGTTGTGCTCATTGTTTTTGTAAATGATTTTAATGCTGTCTGTAGCTGTTTGTCCTTTAGCTAGCTGATTAATCAGCAAAATGATTAAAGCAATTAAGATGTTTATTTGTTTCATGATGTGTGTGTTTGTTTAAAATCCTGCGAATATTTTGTATTTATCGTTTTCTATGATGAGTTTTTTGTTCAGTTTAGTGGTGGTATCGTTTACTATTTTCAAACTTGGTTTTGAGAACATTCGTTTGAAGATGTTAGTCTTTGGTTTGTTTTCAATATCGCCTCCAATATAAGCTTCCTGATAGTATTCAACACTGATTGGATTAGTAGAGACTAATACTGGATTTGTTTTTTCAAAAACCAAGGGGCTTTCTTTTTTAATCTCATTATTGACAGGGATTTCTATGGCTATTTTATTGTCAATGGTGTTGTTTTCATTTGGAGTTTCAATATCAATGATTTGTTCTTTTGGGGTTGGATTGATTGTGCTTTTAGCATAATGTCTTACTTTTTCTTTGAAATCTTTGCTGCTGTCTGAGGCAACAGTATTTTGATTAATTGGTTTTATTTCTGGAACGGTAATTACTGGTTTTTTGTTTCCATTTTCTTCCACTAATATAGGTTGATTATTTTGTTTTGTTTGATTCATTAATATTCCCAATCCTAAAACAATGATGATGCTGGCAGCAGCGGCATAATGCCACCATAAAATGACTCCTTTTTTGCTTTCTTTTTTCAAGTGAGAAAAATCAACATAAGGCATTAAATTTTCTGGTGTAACTACTGTGTTTTTCCAGTTTTGCCAAAGTTTTTGGTATTCATGATTTTCGGCTATTACTTGTTTTAATGCCTCGGTTTCTTTTGGATTTAAGTCATTTTCCAAAAGTCTGAACATGTATTCGTCAATATTTTCTTTGTTAATTTTCATATGACATTGTCTATAGCTACTAAATAATTTTTTAATGTTTGTCTTCCTCTAAAGATATATACTTTTACTTGCGATTCGTTCAATCCTGTAATTTCTCCAATTTCCTTGTAATCGTAACCTTCATAATCCCTTAAAATGATTACCGTTTTTTGTATTTCAGGAAGTTTTTCTAAGGCTTCATTGATGATTTCTTTTACATCTGAATTTTGTTGAAATGAGCCTTTTTCTCTGATGTGTTCAGGCATTTCACCTGTTTTGTTTTCTTTGCGCAACAGGTCTATCATTTTGCGATACCCAGTAGTAAACAACCAGCTTTTAGCTTTGTTAAATTCTACTTTATCTTTGTTTATCCATAGGGATTCAAAGCTGTCCTGTACAATATTTTCTGAGTCTTCTTTCACTTTTAATTGTTTCCAAATAAACCTAAACAGAAGATTAGAAATTTCATCTACACAGATATTGTATTCTTTCTCTGTCATTTATTCAGAATACAAGTTAAACGCAAGCTGTTTTTAAAAAGTTACAACCTTTTAAAAATTTTTTTAATAATTAAGAGGAGGGTATAATATTTTGTCTTTGATGACAATGGCGGTTTGATATTTATCGGTGATTTGATTCATCAATGCCATGCATTCTAATCGTGTGCGAAACAAACCTACATAGACTTTGAATACTGGTTCGTCCCACACCACTTCTGAAAAGTATTGAGCAAAAGCAAGATCAAATTTGCTTTTTTCATTGTCTGCTTTTATTCTGTTATCACCACGAAAAATCATGATATGAAAGCCATCAATTTTGGTGTCTGGGTTTTTTCTTTTTGCAGTTCTGCTGTAGATAAGGCCATCTAGTCCTTCGGGTTTGGAGATAGTAATGTTTCCTTGTGCCTTAAGGTCTATTAAGGCGTAAAATAAACCGATAATTAATGCGAATTTTTTCATTATTTCTTTTTACTTAATCTTTCTTGTTTTCTTCTGTCAGCTCTGCTTAATTTTTGACCATCATCAGTTCCATTCATGTATGGGTTTTCGTTGTTTGAACTGTTAGTGCTAGTGCTGGTGTTTTCATCGGTGCGAGTTAATTGCATTTTACTCATGTCTGTTCTTTGAGGTTGTTTGGTTTCTTGAACAGCTTTATTGTCTTGAGTAGCAATTTTAGTTTTGAACAAAGTTGATAATATTTTATCATTCATTCTAGAAATCATGCCTTGGTACAATTTAAATGATTCTAGTTTGTATATCAGCAAAGGGTCTTTTTGTTCAAATACTGCATTGTTTGCCGATTGTTTTAATTCATCCAATTCTCTTAAATGGTCTTTCCATTCATCGTCAATGGTTTCAAGACAGATGTTTTTTTCGTATTCTAAGGTCAATTCTTTGCCTTCGGTTCTGATGGTTTTTTCAAGTTCCACAGGAATTCCAAATTCTTTTAAGCCATCTGTAAATGGAATCATCACAAAACCGACTTTAGAGCCTTCTCTTTGGAATAAATTTTTAAGTACTGGCAAGGCAGTATCTATCAATAATTTTTGACGTTCTTGATAGGCAGCTTGAAGTGAATCAAATAAAGTGTCGGCTAAATCTTCAGTTTTATTGGATTTAAATTGTTCGTAATCAAATGGCAATTCGGTAGCAAATGCAACAGCTAGGTCAAGTTTTAGTCCATCGAAATCATCTTGGCTTTTGGCATTGCTAATTTTTTCGTCACACCAATCCAACAACATGTTTTGTAAATCAAGAGCTAATCGGTCACCAAACAGAGCATTTCTTCTGCGTTTGTAAATGACAGTTCTTTGTTTGTTCATCACATCATCGTATTCAAGCAAACGTTTTCTCATGCCAAAATTGTTTTGTTCCACTTTCTTTTGACTTCTTTCTATCGTTTTGCTCATGATGGAGTGTTGTATCACTTCTCCTTCTTTGTATCCAAATTTATCCATGAGTTTAGAAGCTCTATCACTTCCAAATTTTCTCATTAAATCATCTTCTAACGATACGTAAAACAAAGATGAACCTGGATCTCCTTGTCTTCCTGAACGTCCTCTTAACTGCCTGTCAACACGTCTTGAATCGTGTCTTTCAGTTCCTATGATAGCTAATCCACCTGCATTTTTTACTTCATCGTTTATCTTGATGTCAGTACCTCTACCTGCCATGTTGGTAGCAATGGTAACAGCCGATGGTAAACCAGCTTCTGCTACAATTTCAGCTTCGCGTTGGTGTTGTTTAGCGTTCAAAACATTGTGTTTGATGTTGCGCATTTTTAACATACGCGATAGAGTTTCGGAAATTTCTACTGAGGTTGTTCCAACCAAAACTGGACGACCTTGTGAGGTTAATTTTCCTATTTCATCGATTACAGCATTGTATTTTTCGCGTTTTGTTTTGTATATCAAATCATCCATGTCCTTTCTTTGAACAGGTTTATTGGTAGGTATCACTACCACATCCAATTTGTATATTTCCCAAAACTCACCAGCTTCTGTTTCAGCAGTACCAGTCATACCGCACAGTTTGTGGTACATTCTGAAATAATTTTGTAGGGTAATGGTAGCAAATGTTTGAGTTGCAGCCTCTACTTTCACGTTTTCTTTGGCTTCTATAGCTTGGTGTAATCCATCAGAATACCTTCTGCCATCTAACACACGGCCAGTTTGCTCATCTACAATTTTAACTTTACCTTCTTGAATGATGTATTCCACATCTTTTTCGAACAAAGTATAAGCCTTTAGCAATTGGTTGATTGAATGAATTCTTTCTGATTTGATGGCAAAGTTTCTCATTAACTCTTCCTTCAATGCAGCTTTTTCATTTTTGTCTTTGTTAGATTTTTCTATTTCAGCAATTTCACTTCCTACATCTGGTATAATGAAGAAATCTTTTTCTTCTCCAGATTGAGTAATCATTTCAATGCCTTTGTCTGTTAGCTCTACTTGGTTGTTTTTTTCGTCAATGACAAAATACAATTCAGCATCAGCTTTTGGCATTTCCCTTTGTTGATCTTGTAAATAGTAGTTCTCTGTTTTTAGTAAAAGAGCTTTCATGCCTTGTTCACCTAAAAATTTAATGATGGCTTTGTTTTTAGGCAAACCCCTATGAGCTCTTAGTAAAGCCAATCCACCTTCACCTTCTTTTTCACCTGTATTTCCTGCCTCAATTTGTTTTTTGGCATCATTCAAAAAAGTGTTTACTGCTTTTTTCTGAGCTTCTACTAATCTTTCTATTCTTGGTTTAAGAGCAGAATATTCTTGTACATCACCTTTAGGCACAGGGCCTGAGATGATCAAAGGTGTTCTTGCATCGTCTATCAACACAGAATCCACCTCATCTACCATTGCAAAGTGGTGTTTACGTTGCACCATTTCTTCTGGTCGGTGACACATGTTGTCTCTCAGGTAATCAAAGCCAAATTCGTTGTTTGTTCCATAAGTAATATCAGCTAAATAGGCTTTTCTTCTTTCTTCACTGTTAGGACGGTGCATGTCTATACAATCAACAGTTAAGCCAAGGAATTCGAATAATGGACCATTCCATTCGCAGTCCCTTTTTGCTAAATAATCGTTTACAGTTACAATATGTACGCCTCTTTTAGCAAGAGCATTGAGATATGCTGGCAGGGTAGATACCAAAGTTTTACCTTCTCCAGTTCCCATCTCCGCAATTTTACCTTGGTGCAATACCATACCTCCAATCAACTGTACATCGTAGTGAACCATGTTCCATTTTACTAATCCGCCAGCAGCAAGCCATTCATTGTCGTAAATGACATTGTCTCCATCGATACGGATATTTTTCTTTTTTTGAGATAATAATTTATCCAATTCTGTAGCTTTTGCTATGATGGTAGGGTTTTCAGCAAATCTCTTAGCAGTTTGTTTTACAACAGCAAATGCTTGAGGTAAAATGTCCATTAATGATTTTTCAATGGCTTGATTTTTTTCTAGTTCTAGTGAATCAATTTTATTGAAATATTCGTCTTTTAAATGAATGTCTAGTGAATCAAGGTCATTGATTTTGTTTTTTAATTCATCTATTGAATTGCTTATTGACTCGCAATCTTTTTGAATCTTTGAAATGAATTCGTTTGTTTTATTTCTCAACTCATCGTTAGAAAGAGTGTTGTATTGATTAAAAAATTGATTGATGCTATCAACTAAGGGTCTAATTTCATTGACATCCCTTTCGCTTTTGCTCCCGCCAAATAATTTAGAGACGCTTTTAAAGATACTGTTTAACATAAAATGCAAAGATATTATTTTTTTAAGTGTTTCAAAAGATGTGCCTTAAATAATCATCGGACTTAAAACACATAAATACATGACAATTTAGGTCAAATGAGGACGTTTTGTCTTTATTGTACCTTATAAAGGTTCAATTCAATTTGAATTCAAATATAAAATACAATTTATTGCTAGTTACTTTCAGTTTTGCCAATTCTGAATCGGTAGCCTAATACCACATTGTTTTGCAGAAAACTAAATTGTTGTTTTGCACGGTCCTGTTTAAAATAAGTAGTCACTATACTTGGCATATTGATGTATCCCACTTTTATTTGATCCTGTACAAAAAAATGTTTTAAAATCTCAATATTAATACCAGTATGAATTGTGGCACCATAACCTGAAATATGCCATTGGTCATGCAATGACTTGTTTAATAACACTACTCTTGTTCTAGGGTATATGATGCCAGTAGATGCACCCATCATGATATTAAGTGTAATGCCTTTTTTATGTACAAGAATTTTCTCATTTCTATTCAATTCAACGTTGATGTAATTCAATCCGTCTGTGTGTTCGAATTCTAAAAATTCGGGGACTAATTCAATGTTTTCACCGCTGTAAATTCTATCGTATTGTGTAGATGTTCCGTTGATGTATCCATTGATTTTCACTGTTTGGTATTGATTCATTACGTATTTCATGTGATCAAAACCCATTGAAATGGAATATTTGTTGTTGATAAAATACCCTAGTCTGTAATTGTATTGTGGAATGGTTAACTGATTTAAATGAAGATAAGGGTCAGCATCCAACTTGGATTGTCTATCATTTGCATGTACATTTTGCAATGTAAAGTCATATTCTTTGCCTGTAAATCGGATGTCTGATTTGCTATAAAATTCGCGGTTGTAGCCCCAATAAAAATAAAAAGAACCTTTGTGTTTTAATTCTTGGGAATGCAGTGAAAATTGAAATAACAAAAAAACAAAGAATGTTACTTTTTTCATTAATCTACATTGTCATGCAAATATTTGTTTCCTCCATCTTTAAAACGAGGGCCTTTGTTTTCTTTTTCTTCGTCTAAAAACACTTTGGATAATTCAACTCCCTCTTGCATTTCATCAAATACAACACGTTGTCTTAAATAAGCAGGAACATTCATATCAGAGCTATTTACTTGTTTAGGCATCACAGGTTTTTCAACTTGAGGTTTTGTAAACACTGGTGCTTCTATTTTGGGCTCCTCAGTTTGAACGGACAAAGTTATTGGTTCAAGTTCATCAAAATTAATGGTGATAACATCTTCATCGTCTTGATCAGCAACCGTTGAATTGGATTTGCTGTCGTTAGATTTGTTGTCGAAACCCGTTGCTACAACAGTGATTGCAAGTTCTTTCGTAAAGGCGTCATTTTGGGTTAATCCAAATTTTAAATTGGCATTTTGACCAGCTTGTTGTTGGAAGAATCCAGTGATGATATCTATTTCATTTGTATAAGGTTCTTCTTCGCCAAAACTAATGTTTACCAAAATGTGTTTTGCTCCTTCGATGCTGTTTTCATCTAACAAAGGAGAATCCAAGGCTTGTTGTGCAGCGTTAATCGCTCTGTCGTCACCTATAGCAATACCTGTTCCCATGATGGCTCTTCCACTGTTTTCTAAAGCAGTTTTAACATCTCTAAAATCCACGTTCATGTAACCTTCTACAGTGATAATTTCAGCTATTCCACGTGCAGCAGTAAATAAAATATCATCGGCTTTTCCCAATGCTTCGCGGTACCTTAAGTTGGAGAACATTTGTAAAATTCTCTCGTTGCTAATTACCAATAAAGCATCTACATGTGGTTTTAAATCAGCAATTCCCTTATCAGCTCTTTCGGATTTGTGAGGGCCTTCGTTAACAAATGGGCGAGTAACAATGCCCACGGTTAATATTCCCATTTGTCTTGCTTTTTGTGCAATGACTGGAGCTGCACCAGTTCCTGTTCCACCGCCCATACCAGCGGTAATAAACAGCATTTTTGTGTTGTGTTTAAGAGCTTCTTCTATTTTATCTAAACTCTCTAAGGCACATCGTTTGCCAAATTCTGGATCTCCTCCAGCACCTAATCCTTCGGTGAGGTTGCTTCCTAGTTGTATTTTGTTTTGAATTAAGCTTTTTTCTAAATGTTGAGCATCGGTATTGCAAAGAAAAAAATCAACACCAATGATACCGCGCTGATGCATGTAATTGACTGCATTGCTACCGCCACCACCAACACCCATTACTTTAATAATGGACGATTTTTCTTTGGGCAATTCTACTTTAAAATAATTCATTTCTACTGGGTTTTAAAATTTATTAATATTTATAATCATCTATCGATTGACCATCTTTAAGCCAATCTATGATACCTCCATAAAAGGTTTTAAATCCACCTTTTGATGTTTTAGATTCTTTTTGTTTTTTATTGTTTGGTTGAGATTCCATTTCTTGGTTTTCTAAGTCTTCAAATCCTTTTAGAACTAACCCTATACAGGTTGCATACATAGGACTCCTCACTTCTTCTACCAATCCTTTTCCAAGGTGAGGATCAGGCAATCCAATTTTTACTTCACAATGTGTAATGTACTCTACCAAGTGGCTTAAATCTTTAAGTTGAGCACCACCACCAGTAAGAACTATTCCTAAACTCAATTTGTTTTTAAAGCCAGACATTTCAATTTCTTCATTTACTAATTCAATGATTTCTTTGATACGAGCATGAATGACATGAGCCAAATTGCGCACCATGATTTGTTTAGGTTTCCTGTCGTTAATACCAGGTACTATGACCACTTCATTTGAGCGTGTTCCTTCAACTAAAGCGTGGCCATGTCTTACTTTTATAGCTTCTGCTTGTTTTGGTAATATACCAAATGCTTCTGCAATATCAGATGTAATGATTTCTCCACCAAAAGGGATGACAGCAGTGTGTCTTATTTTTCCATCGTAAAAAATGGCTAAATCAGTAGTTCCACCACCAATATCTAAAATTGCAATTCCTGATTGTAATTCTTCGTCACTGAGAACTGCTTTGGAAGAAGCAATAGGTTCTACAATCACTTCACTAGCTGTTAGTCCAGCATTTTCTACGCATTTAACAATGGTTCGAGCAGCGCTTAATCTGCCTGTAACAATGTGGTATTTGCATTCCAATTTTGTGCCGGGCATTCCTTCAGGTTCTTTGGTATTGAAACGCGAATCAATGGTGTATTCTTGAGGCAATGCATGTAAAATTTTTGAACCTGGATCAACAGCAATTCTGTATTGCTCTTTGTTCATTTCTATCAATTCATTTTTGGTGATTTCCGATTCAGCATTTTCTCTGATTCTAACACCTGTTTGCTGAAAACTTTTAATGTGCTCTCCAGCTATACCTACTAAAACCGAATTGATTTCAACATTCGAAATTTTACTGGCTTTAGCTACTGCACCTTTAATAGCTTCTACAGTTTTAGAAATATTGGTTACCTCGCCCCTCATAACTCCTCCAAGTGAAGGTTCAGAACCAACACCAAGAATATTGATTTTTCCATTTTCGTTTTTTTGTCCTACGATTGCACACACCTTTGTGGTCCCGATGTCTAAGCCTACTATTAATTTATTTGACATATTAGTATTTTGTTGTATCTGTTGTGTTATAATTTGTTTTTTCTGCTACTATTTGATTTTCGTATTTCAAGTTTATAGTTTTGTATTGGTTCCAACCGATTTGATTTAATCCTTCGTAGTAAAACGTTTTTAATTTTTCCATTTTTTTTTCTATGTTTTCGGCAGTACCAACTACAATAGTATGATTTCCTACTTTAGGAATCAACAAAATGTCTTTAAAATTATCTACATACAATTGTTCAATTTGTGCTCTCCAGAACAAATCGTTGTGACAATAGTTTGCAATTTTTAATAAGTCGATACTTGTTTTACTTTTGGTAAATGCACTGTCAACAAGGGTTTCAGCTATTTTTCCATTAGCAGTGATAACCCTTGCGGTGTATTGATTATTTACTGGCATTTTAAATCCATTTTTTGCTACATAGTAGGTTTGTCCATATTGATTAAAAATTCTAAGCACTGGTGTTCTTTGTAAAATTTTAATGTTCATAACACCACCTAAGTCAACAAAAATATCTGCTTTTTCTACAAATGGATTTTCCTCTAACATGTTTTCTATGACATCTGGTTTTACTGATTCTAATTTTGCACCAATAATTTGCTCGTTTTCTACATTGTTTTTTATTAATTCAATCAGTGATGTACTGTCTAAAAAATTCAGTTCTTCTTTTGGTTCGATGTTTATTTTTACTGATTTAATGCGCAAATTTTTTTCTTTCACATTGACCATCCACAAGGCAATCACTGTAAACAAAATGATGAATGCCCAAAGCATTTTGTTCCAAAGTGAATTTGATAATATGAATTGAGCAATTTTATGCATACAAATCTTTGATAGGTTGTATTAATTTATCAATATCGCCAGCACCTAAAGTTAGTAAAACTTCTGGTTTGTTTTCTTTTAATTTTTTTAATATTTCCGTGTTAGTAGTTAAACACACATTGCTATTCATTTTTAAGGCTAAATATTCAGATGTTATTCCTTCGATAGGCAATTCTCTTGCAGGATAAATATCTAAAAGCCAACACTCATCCAATAAATTTAATGATTCGGCAAAGTCATCAGCAAAGTCTCTGGTTCTTGAAAATAAATGCGGTTGAAAAATGCCAGTTATTTTTTTATTAGGGTACATCATTTTTACTGAATTAATGCATGCTGTTAATTCAGTAGGATGGTGCGCATAATCATCAATGTAAATTCCTTTTTCGTTGTTTACAATGTAATCAAATCTTCGTTTCACGCCTTTAAATGTTTCAATTGCATTCATTATGCCTTGTGGTTCAATGCCAAGCAAAAGTGCTACAACTATAGCTGCCGTTGCGTTTTCTACATTGTGCAAACCAGGCAAGCCCATTTTTAAATTCATTGCATGATGAAGGTATGAAAATTCGAAATTAAATTTATGGTCAACTATGTTGACATTCTGATATGAAGCTCCACTATTGTTTTGATATCCATACGTTATTAAATTGTATGGACAGGTTAAATCCAGCCCTTGTTTTATGATGGCATGACCATTGGGCAATAAACATTCTACAAACGATTGAAAAGAAGATTTTACTTTTTCAGCTTCTCCATAAATATCTAAATGATCAGCATCTGTAGAAGTTATAATGGATACATTGGGTGATAATTGTAAAAATGAGCGGTCGTATTCATCTGCTTCTACTACAGAAATAGGCATATCAAACAATTCTTTACCCTTTTTATATTCAATAAAATTAGATTGATAATTGCTGCTAATGCCACCCAAAAAACCAGTAAAATTAATGCCATTGCTATGCAATAAATGAGCTATTAAACAGCTGGTGGTGGTTTTGCCATGCGTGCCTGCAACTGCAATGGTGTATGTGTTTTTAGAAATTAAACCTAATATTTCAGCTCTTTTATATACTCTGATGTTTTTAGATTTTAAATGCACTAATTCAGCGTGATTTGAAGGGATAGCTGGCGTATAAATAACTAAACTCTGTTCTTCTTCATACACTTGTTCAGGAATGGATTTTATATCTTCATGGTAGTGGATAATCATCCCTTCTTTTTCAAGTAGGTAAGTGAATTCATTGGGGGTTTTATCGTATCCATATACTTGTTTATTTAAGCTTAAAAAATACCTAGCTATGGCACTCATTCCAATACCCCCAACTCCAATAAAATAAACCGTATTTAATTGTTTAAAGTTCATTTTTTTAATGTTTCTATTTCGTTTACAATGTCGTTTAAGGCATTGGGTTTTGATAGTTTTATTATTGATTTTGACAATTCATTTTGCCAAGTTTTATCTTTAATTAACTTGATTGCAGTACTGATTAACATTGTCGAAGCCTCCATATCATTTACCAATACACAAGCATTTTGATTCACTAATGCCATGGCGTTTTTTGTTTGATGATCGTCTGTTACATTTGGTGATGGAACAAGAATTGTAGGTTTTCCAATCAATGTTAGTTCACTCACAGAAATGGCACCTGCCCTTGAAATGACTACATCTGCAGCTGCATAGGCTACATTCATTTCATAAATAAATTCTGAGGCTTTGATTCCTGTTTTGCCATCAATAGTTGCTTTAAAATTTTTACCTGTTTGCCAAAGCAATTGGCAATTGTTGTTTATCAGTGTGTCAAGATTGTTTTGCATGGCTTGATTAATGGTGCGAGCACCCAAGCTGCCACCAATAACTAAAATTAGGGATTTGTCTTGATCAAAACCCAAAGTTTTTTTTGCTTCGGCTTTGCTAATGTGGTGAGCGTGTAACAATTCTTCACGAACAGGATTTCCTGTGATTTTAATTTTATTTTTCGGAAAAAATGTATCCATGTTTTCATACGCCACACAAATGATATCTACTTTTTTTGAAAGCCATTTATTGGTTAATCCCGCATATGAATTTTGTTCTTGAATCAATGTAGGAATGTTCAAAGCATTTGCGGCATAAAGAGTAGCTGAAGAAGCATAACCCCCTACACCTACTACTATTTCGGGCTTAAAATCTCGGATGATTTTTTTAGCCATATAAATGCTTTTTATCAATTTAAAGGGGACCAATAAATTGCTTAAAGTTAATTTTCTTTGAATTCCAGAAATAGGCAAACCTATGATTTTATAACCAGCATTTGGAACTTTTTCCATTTCCATTCGGCCTAGTGCTCCAATAAATAAAATCTCTGCTAATGGATTTCTTTTTTTTATTTCATTGGCAATAGCAATTGCTGGAAATATATGCCCACCAGTTCCACCACCCGAAATGATGACTTTATTAAGCATGACTTATACCTCCTTTTTCTTCTTCTGTTTTTGCTAAATCTTCTTCAACAGAGCGGCTTACGCTCAATAGAACTCCAAAAGCAGCACTTGTAAATAATATGCTAGTGCCACCCATGCTCACCAAGGGCAACGTTAATCCAGTAACTGGGAATAAGCTGGTAGCAACAGCCATGTGTATCAGTGCTTGCAATACCAAACTGAATGCTAAACCCACAGCTAACAAAGCACCAAATGCTTTTGGGCTTTTAACTACTATGCGCATGGATCGGTATAAAATTAATAAATATAAAAACAACACTAAAATACCACCAAATAACAATCCATACTCTTCGATGATGACTGCATAAATATAGTCGGAATAGGGGTGAGGTAAGTATCCACTTTGTTCACCTTTACCAGGCCCTTTTCCAGTAAATCCTCCAGTAGATACTGCAATTTTAGCTTGAATGGTTTGAAAACTTTCTGCAGTATCTGCTCCAGAAAATGTTTCAAGTCTCGCCTTCCAAGTCGCTGCTCTACCTGGCAACATAGAGTCGGGAGCATTTAACAAAAATTTATAACCAGAAAATCCAATGACCAATACAACTAAAGCCAATAAACCTAAATGTTTCAATCTGGCATTGCCAATAAACAATAAAAAACAAGAAGTAAGAAAGAGCACAACCGAGGTACTTAAATTTTCAGGTAGAATTAAAATGCAGATAACGCATATCCAAGCCATGATAACTCCAAACCCCTTCATGGAGTTTAATTCTTCCTGATTTTTGGATAAATACCTCGCGATAAACATGATCAATGCAAATTTGGCAAAATCACTAGCTTGAAAGGTGATGTAAAAAATGGTTATTGTTCTTTTAGCATCGTTTATGTCATTACCAAACAGAAGTGTAGCAATTAATAACGGAATGGCAATCACCACTCCAAATTGTGCTATTCGAGAGAAGTATTTGTAATCCAATAAATGAAACAAATACATGAGAAAAAAACCTCCAAATAGAAACAAAGCATGTTTGATTAAAAAATATTCGGTGTTTCCTGCTTGTTTTTTGTAAGCCAAAGATCCAGTAGCACTGTAAACGGCCAACAAGCCAATTAAAGACAGGCAAATGATTGCAAACCAAATGTATGAATCACCTCTGAATTTTAATTTGCCTATTTTCATGCTTTAACTACTGTGAGATTGTTGATGATTAGATTATAAGTTTCTTACAGCAGCTTTGAACTGACATCCTCTGTCTTCATAGCTATTAAATAAATCAAAACTCGCACAAGCTGGTGATAACAATACGACATCGCCTTTGTTGGCAAATCGTTTTGATACTTGCACAGCTTCAATGGCACTGCTAGTATTAATCATCAAATCTACATGTTTGCCAAAGGCTGCGTGTATTTTTGAATTATCAACACCAAGGCATACAATGACTTTCACTTTCTCTATCACCATAGGCAATAGAGAAGAATAATCGTTTCCTTTGTCGATACCACCAACTATCCATACAATGGGTTTTTCCATGCTTTCTAAAGCATACCAAGTAGAGTTTACGTTGGTAGCTTTACTGTCGTTGATAAAATCGACACCACCGACTGTTGCAACATACTCAAGTCTGTGCTCTACATTTTGAAAATCCATTAAGCTTTCTCGGATGGTTTCTTTGTTGATGTTTAATACATTTGCAGCAATAGCGGCAGCCATGCTGTTGTACGAATTGTGAATGCCTTTTAAGGCAAAATCATGAATGAACATAGTTAAATTGTTTGAGGGGTTTAAGTTTATTAGGTTAAATTGTTTGTTTTGTACGTAAGCGCCTTTGTCTAGTTCTTGGTAGAAAGAAAAAGACAATTTTTGAGCTTTGATAGTTTTAGAAACTATGTTTTTCATGGTTAATTCATCGTCATAACAATAAATGAAATAATCATTTTCAGTTTGATTCATTGCAATACGGAATTTAGAATCTACATAGTTTTGCAATTCGTAATTGTATCTGTCTAAGTGGTCGGGTGTGATGTTGCAAAGAATAGCAATGTCTGGTCGGAATGTATAAGTGTTGTCCAATTGAAAACTGCTTAATTCAAGTACATAAAAATCAAAATTGTTTTCAGCCACTTGTCGGGCATAGCTTTTTCCAATATTACCACCCAGTCCAACATTGAATCCTGCTTTACACAATATGTGATAACACAACATAGTGGTGGTTGTTTTGCCATTGGTTCCTGTTATACATAGGTGTTTTGCATTGGTGTGTGGATAAGCAAATTCTATTTCGGATACGATTTTAATTCCCTTCTCTTTGATGGCTTTAATGATGTCAGCTTTATCTGGTATTCCAGGGCTTTTTATTACTAGGTCAGCGCTTAGAATTTCTTCAGTGCTGTGTTGATTTTCTTCCCATTTTACACCAATAGATTTGAGTTCTTCTTGATACTTTTCTTTAATTTTACCAGCATCAGAAACCAATACCTCATAGCCAAGTTTTTTAGCTAAAACAGCACAACCTGTTCCACTTTCTCCTGCTCCTAATATGACGATTTTTTTGCTCAATGGATTATCTGATTTTTAAAGTAATAAATGTTAAAACAGCCAGTATGATTCCTATTATCCAGAAGCGAGTCACTATTTTAGCTTCGTGAAAACCTTTTTTCTGATAATGGTGATGAAGAGGTGACATGAGAAAAATTCTTCGCCCCTCGCCATATTTCTTTTTGGTGTATTTAAAGTATGAAACTTGAATCATGACACTCAAATTTTCTACTAAAAATATTCCACACAATATTGGAATTAATAATTCTTTGCGAACAATGATGGCAAGTGCAGCAATGATTCCTCCAATAGTTAAACTTCCAGTATCTCCCATAAATACTTGAGCTGGATAACTGTTGTACCACAAAAACCCTATGCAAGCACCTACAAAGGCTCCAGCAAATACAAACAATTCGCCTAGAAAAGGAATGTACATGATGTTAAGGTATTTGGCTATGATGAAATTTCCAGAGACAAAGGCAAAAACACCAAGTGTTAATCCGATGATACTGGATGTTCCTGCAGCTAGACCATCAATTCCATCGGTAATATTGGCGCCATTGGAAACCGCTGTAATGATGAATATGACAATTAAAACATAGATGATCCAACAATACTTGGAGCCTGTCTCACCAAACACTGATGCTAAACTGCAATAATCGAATTCTGAAGATTTAAAAAAGGGAATTGTGGTTTCAGTTGATTTAACATTTTGTAAAAAGAACCTTTCACCTTGAATGGTTTTAGCTACCATTTTGTTGGTGTCTAAATTGTTTTCTATGGCTTGTTTAGCAGTGAAATGGTTAGTAACAACAACTGCTTTGTTAAAATACAAAGTTAAGCCCACAACTAAGCCAACGATTATTTGCCCTACTATTTTATACCTTCCAGATAATCCAGCTTTGTCTTTTTTAAATACCTTGATGTAGTCGTCAATAAAACCTATGATACCGCACAATACAGTAACAGCAATCATTAACAAAACATACACATTGGTTAATCTAGCCAATAATAATGTGGGGATTAATATTGCACCAATGATGATGAGTCCACCCATGGTAGGAGTGCCTCTTTTTTTCTCTTCGCCTTGTAAACCTAAGTCTCTAATTGTTTCAGCTACTTGAAGTTTGTGAAGAGCATTGATTAATCTCTTGCCAAAAACAGCAGAAATTAACAGCGATAGAATAACTGCTAAACTGAATCTGAAACTTAAATATTTCCATAAGCCAAATCCAGCTATATTGTATTCATTATCGAGGTATGTAAATAAATGATATAACATTATTGTTGTTGGTTGAATATTGTTTTTAAAATTTCTCTGTCATCAAATGGGTATTTTACTCCTTTGATTTCTTGATATGTTTCATGTCCTTTACCTGCTACTAAAACGATGTCTTTGGCTTTACTCAACATCAATGCTGTTTTTATAGCTTCTGCTCTATCTACAATTTTTAATATTTTTTTGAAATGGCTAGGTTCTACTCCTTGCATCATGTCATTGATGATGTTTTCAGGTTCTTCGTCTCTTGGATTATCACTGGTTAATATCACTTTATCACTGTATTTTAAAGCAGTTTTAGCCATGATAGGACGCTTTAATTTATCGCGATTGCCGCCACATCCAATCACTGTAGTCAATGTTTCATTTTTTGTTCTTATATTGTCTATTGTTTCCAATACGTTTTCAAGAGCATCTGGTGTATGTGCATAATCAACAATTGCAATTATTTTGTCAGGACTTTGATACACTTCAAAACGGCCATTGACTCTGCCTATTTTTGTAAGGTGTAAAATGATTTCTTGTTTTTCTATACCCAATAAAAATGCTGTTGAATACACTGCTAACAAATTGTACGCATTGAATTTTCCTACTACTGGAAACCAAGCGTCTTGGTCGTCAATTTTTAAATTCAAACCATTAAAATCATTTTCAATGATTTTGCATTTAAAATCCGCCATTGAATTTAAAGCATAAGTGTATTTTGTAGATTTGGTGTTTTGTAACATCACCATGCCGTTTTTGTCATCTTTGTTGGTCAATGAAAATGCTTCATCGTTCAATAAATCAAAGAATCCTTTTTTAGCTTTAATGTAGTTATCAAAAGTGATATGGTAATCTAAATGGTCGTGGGTTATGTTTGTAAATACGCCACCAACAAATTGAATTCCATTAATGCGACCTTGATCTACTGAATGAGAGCTCACTTCCATGAAACAGTATTCGCACTTATAATCTACCATTTGAGATAACAATTCATTTAATCGAATAGGATTAGGGGTAGTATGGGTGCTGCTGTAATGATTAGTGCCAATGATGTATTCTACTGTGCTTATTAAACCACAATTGTAACCAAGCGAAGTAAATAATTGATACAACATGGTAGTAGTTGTAGTTTTGCCATTGGTTCCTGTAACTCCTATTAGTTTTAAATGTTTAGATGCTTGTTGGTAAAATTCAGAAGCAATATATCCAACAGTTTGTTGAACATTTTCTACTAATATATAAGTAATTCCTATTGTTGTGTGAGAAGGTAAGGTGCTGCAAACAATGGCTTTTGCGCCTTTTTCTATTACATCATCAATGTATGTATGTGCATCAATTGTGGTTCCTACTACTGCAAAAAACATGGAGTCTTTTAACACTTTTCTTGAGTCTAATTCAAGTGAAGAAATAGTGGCGTTTTCATCGCCAACAACCTTTATTACTTTAATGTTTTTTATTAACTCTTTTACTGTCTTCATGGGGTTAATTTTATATAAATGGTTGTTCCTCTGTAAATGGTGCTTCCGGGTGAAAGCGATTGTGTCCTAATAGTTCCATAGCCATCTACCATTACTTTTAATCCTCGGTTTTCTAAAATATATACTGCATCTTTTAGTCCCATTCCAACTACATTTGGTACTAGTTGGTTACTGGTGTTCAACTCCTTTAAATCAATTGATTTTCCATCGGTGTATGAGCTAATCCATTCAGTATTGACATCGCCTTTTACTACATGGCTGCTTATCATCAATTTGTTTAAAATGAATTTGATATCTTCTCTGTGTCCGTTTTTAGTTTTTGGAATGTTTGCTTCATTGTTTTTAGCAATAGGTGAATGCAGGTTGATGTTAGTGCTGTATATTTTATCTGCAATTTCTTTGAATACGGGTCCTGCAACTGCCCCACCATAATAAACACCATTAGCAGGAGCATTGATCACTACGATGCAGGTATATTGTGGGTTTTCCGCTGGAAAATAGCCAACAAAAGAAGCTTTATGTGAACTTTTATCATAGCCTTTTGAATTGAGGGCAATTTGTGCTGTACCTGTTTTTCCAGCTACTTTGTACTCCAGCCCTTTTAAGTTTTTAGCCGTGCCATTTTCTACTACACCTTCAAGCAACATTCTAAGTTGTTTAATGGTTTCTTCGCTGGCTATTTTAGGGTTTAATATTTCAGTTTTGTTTTTAACTATTGACTTGCCAAATTCTTTTACTTCGCTTACTAAAAATGGTTTTACCATCACTCCATTATTTGCTACTGCATTGTACACTGCAAGCATTTGTATAGCGCTTAATTGCATCTCATATCCAATGCTCATCCAAGGCAAACTGGTGTTACTCCAACTCTTGTCTTTGCTGTTTTTTACATTGGGTTTATTTGGGGTTTTTATATCAAAATTCAAAGGTTTTTGAATGCCTAATTGATACAAATGCTTAATGAATGATTCGGGTTTGTTTTTGTAATTTTTTACTATTGTTTTAGCTATGCCAACGTTGCTTGAGTTTTCAAATACTTGTTGAAAGGTGATGGTTTTAAATGGCGAAGCGTGAGCATCTTCCATGGTTTCTATGCCAAATTTTGTTTTTCCCCATTCAATGTCTATGGTATCAGTTGGTTTTACTAATTTATCTTCTAACAATGCCAATGCACTAATGAGTTTGAATGTGCTGCCTGGGTCAGTAAATTCATTGATGGCATAATTTTCTGATTCTTCGTACAACATGTCAGCATTTCTTTTTAGATTTGCTATGGCTTTGATGGCACCAGTTTTTACTTCCATCAATACAGCACAACCGTGGTCAGCATTGTTGTTTATTAAACATTGTTTTAAGGCGTTTTCTGCAACATCTTGGATATTGATATCTAAAGTGGTGTAAACATCGTATCCATTGTGTGGTTCTAATTCTTTGCTATCATCTACTGGTTTCCATACTCCACCGTATATTCTTTGTTCTAATCTTTTGCCACTTGTTCCTTTTAAAAGGGAATCATAAGCGCCTTCTAATCCGATTTTAACTCCACTTTCGTTGGTGTATCCTATGGTTCTGTAGGCGAGTTGGCCAAAGGGAATTTCTCTTTTGTTTTTTTCAATTTTAATGAATCCACCCTTGTATTTACCTAAATTAAAAATGGGCCATTTTTCCATTTTTTTTGCAATGGTGTAATCCACATCTTTCCCTAGCAACAAGTATCTTTCACCTTTTTTTCTTGCCTGACTGATGTATTGTTTCCATTCATAGTTTGATTTGTCGTTGAAAGTAATAGAAAGTAGCCAAGACAAACTGTCTATTTTACTTAAAAAATACTCGTTAGTTACTGTCTCTACTTTAGTATCCATGCGTATTTCATATTTAGGAATACTGGTAGCTAACAAGCTGCCATCAGCAGCATAGATGTTGCCTCTCGAAGCTAAAATGTCTCTCCATTTGGTGCTTTGAGTTTTGCTAATTGATTCGTATTTTGATTTTTGATTTAATTGTAAATCTAAAATTTGCCATATAATAGCCAATGCTAATGTGCATATAAACACAAAAGCAATCCATGAGCGCAATATGATGGCTTTTTTTAAATTCATTTTTTCTTCATTTCTATGACTTTAGGAGGAGTTCTTAATTCTTTTATGCCCTCTGTTTCAAGTCTTTTTGCAACCTCACTTTGATTGCTTTTTTTCATCAAATTACTTTTTACACTGATGTACTCTGACCTCAATTCATTCAGCTGTTTTTTTAAATCTTCTTTTTCTTTTAAATTTTTTACATGAAAATGTGACAATGAAATGTAAACTATGGAGAGAAAAACTACGATGATGATTGCAGGAATGAATTTGCTTAAACTTTCTTTTTTAATGAAAAAAGTAAAATCACTTGCTTTCTTGATAGCTTCGTCAGCAGCATTCAATTTGTCATTTAAAGGGGTTTCCTCGGGCGATATGTTGTTTCTAAATTGATTCAAATTTTAGCAGCTATTCTGAGTTTTGCACTTCTTGCTCTTTTGTTAATTATAATTTCTGATTCACTTGGTATTATTGGTTTTTTTGTAAGATTTTTATAGTAGGGTGTAATTTTTCCGAAAAAATCTTTTTCAATTTCGCCATTGATATTGCCAGATTGAATGAGGTTTTTCACCAGCCTATCCTCTAAGGAATGGTAACTCATAATCACCAATCTCCCGTCTTTTTTTAACATGTTATAACAATCGGATAATAGAGTTTCAAGAGCTTTAATTTCGTTGTTGACCTCAATTCTCAAAGCTTGAAAAACTTGAGATAAATACTTGCTTTCTTCTAGTTTTGGAATGCAGTCCTTAATGGCTTGTTTAAATTCTTGAACTGTATTTATCTTGTTATTTTTTCTGTAACTTAATATTGATTGAACCAGTTTATATGCATTTTTTATTTCTCCATATTGATTGAATATGTACAATAATTGCTTTTCGTTGTACTCATTTAATATGGTTGCCGCAGATAATTTTGATTGTTTATCCATTCTCATGTCGATATCTCCTTCCAATCGATGAGCAAACCCTTTCTCAGCAGTATTGATTTGATGAGATGAAATACCTAAATCACCCAGAATTCCATCAACAGGAATGGCATTTAAGTAGGTTAAAAAATGATAACAGAATTTAAAATTGTGATTTACAAAAGTTACTCTATGGTCATTTGGTATGTTGTTGATGGCATCCTTGTCTTGGTCAAAAACTATCAGTTTGCCTTTGTCATTTAAGTGTTTTAAAATTTCTTTAGAATGGCCACCCCCTCCAAAAGTAATGTCCACATATGTTCCTTCAGGTTGAATGTTCAATCCTTGAATGCACTCTTGTAACATCACAGGTATGTGATAGGTGTTAATCGTCATTGTCATTTCGGTCAAATCCAATTTGATTTTGAGGGTTTTTGTTGCCCATTAATTCTTCTGCCATTCTTGAAAACTCTTCATCATCAAAACTCAATTCTTCTTGATAATGGGTTTTATTCCACAATTCAATTTTATTGTTGTAACAGGAGATGATAACATCGTCTTTCAAATCAGCATATTCTACTAAATTGTTGGGGATGTTTATTCGGCTGTTATTGTCTATTTGAACAATGTTAGCGCCATTGTTGAATTGTCTGATGAATTTTCGTGCTTGCCTATTGAAATCATTTAAAACATTGAGTTTTTCTGTTTCCAAATTCCAGTCTGCAGAAGTGTAAAGCACTAAACATTTTTCAAAACCACGATTGATGACCATGGACTTAGCATCCTTATCCGGAATTTGCAAACGCAACTTTGCCGGCAGAATAATTCTGCCTTTGTTGTCAATTTTACATTCAAATTCTCCGATAAATCGCGCCATGACGGTTAAAAAAATTTTTCGGTAAAGATAAAATGAAAAAAACCACTTTTCTCCACTTTTCTCCACTTTGTGGAAAAATAAATTTTTATTGGATGTATATGTTTGAATGACAAATAGATAAGCAAGATTTAAAAAAATTAAAATTCACAGGCATTTAAAAATATCTTTGCAAGCTTGTTTAAAAAATTAGATTCATACAGACCAATCATAAAAAAAACAATGTCATTAGCTTATCCAATCACCATTGGTCAATTTGGTTTGGTGCTTATGGGCTTTTGTGACACTGTCATGTTAGGCAGAGTAGGCACTCCTGAAATGGGGGCAGCCAGTGTAGGTAATGCTATTTACTTTTTATTTATGTTAATAGGTGTTGGATTGATGTATGCCATCAGCACATTAGCGTCTATTAAAGTAGGAGAGAATAAACCTGAACAAAGCATCCCATTGTTTATTTCATCGCTCAAAGTCAGTGCTTGGTTTAGTGTTGTTTTATTTATAATCAATTTGTTTTTAGTAGAACATTTTTATTTGTTCAAGCAATCTGCAATTGTTACAAAACTTGGAGCTGACTATTTATGGATTGTAAATTTCAGTGTACCTGCCATGATGTTTTACAATTGTGGTAAGCAGATATTAGATGGCATTGGTCAAACAAAAATTTCAATGTATGTGACCTATTTTGGGGTTGGATTAAATGTATTGCTCAATTATTTGATGATATTTGGTCATTGGGGGTTTGAACCTATGGGACTTGTAGGAGCAGCATGGGCTACGGTTATTTCTCGTTTTGCAATGGCAATTATCATGCTTTTTTGGGCTTGGTACCACCCGATGATGAAAGAATTTCGTTTGAAAAAATATTTGAATATAGATTATCAAATTGAAATATTAAAATTGGGTTTGCCCATCGGATTTACATTCTTTTTTGAAATGGGTGCATTTACTGCAGCGTTAATCATGACAGGATGGATCAATGAGGTGTATTTAGCTGCACATCAAATTGCAATTAATATTGCCTCTCTCACTTATATGTTTATAACTGGTATTGCAGCCGCTGGCAACATCATTGTTGGGAATTATTACGGACTTAAAGATAAATTAATGATAAGAAAAGCGGGCTTTGCAGCCTTGTTAATCAGTGTGTTTTTTGAATTGATATTTATGGCCGTATTTATCCTGTTTAGCGAACAAATTGCCAAAATGTACAACACAGATATTTCGGTAATAGAAAGTGCGAAATATTTGATTTTTCTAGCAGCATTCTTTCAATTAGCTGATGGCATACAAGCTGTTTCAGCAGGAATATTAAGGGGCATTAAAGATACCCTATTTACAGGTGTTATAGCCTTTATTTCATATTGGATAATCATGGTGCCTGGAGCTTACATTGCCTGTTTTCATTTTAATAAAGGCATCAACGGCATTTGGTTTTTTATTATTTTTGGATTAACATTTGCTTCAATTGCACTGTTTTTTAGATTTTTTAAACAATCTTTGTATTCTAAATTAAAATTTGATGATTAAAAAATGTCTTCCTTTGTTTTTTTGTTTGATGGTTTTTCATCTTTCGTTTTCACAACAATTAAAAAAAAGCCTTACAGTATTTGCTAATCCTATGTTGAGTAATCGATTCATTACTTTTAAAGACAATGTAACTCAACAGTTCAAAGATTCCATTAACAAAGCAGACATTAACAGGAAATCACTTAGTGCTGGTTGTTATTTAAATTTTGATATTAATAAATATTCCAAATTCAGCGTAGGAATACATTTCTTAAACATAGGCTTTACTCGCAAAAAATCTAACCTAAAATTTTTAGATACCATTCATCCTGAAATTGGTATTGTAGCCGATATTTCACAAATAGGTGATAAATATGTGTTGTTTAATTACAGGTATCAACACATCAGTTTGCCTTTTTTGTACCATACACAATTTAGAATAAAAAAATTTAAATCTTCAAAAATTTACTATTCAGTTGGAGGTTCATTGTCCTATTTATTGAATCACGATATCAAAGCAAAATTGTATGGTTTCTCAGCTTATGGAAAAAAAGAATTTATACTTGAAAATGCCAAAGAAGAACCATCAAGAATCAACTTAAATGTTCAAACAGGCATTCGTTTCGAGAACATGATTTATCCAAATAAAACATGGATTTTTGTACAGCCTACTGTTTATTTTCCTTTACTTACAGCCAATTATGGTCAGGAAAGGCACCATCTTTATGCCTATGGGTTAGAGATTGGATTGCATTATTTATTAGATGCAAAAGAATTTAAAGAAGAACAAAAATGAGGGTGGTAATACAAAGAGTTAGCAAAACTCAATTGTTCATTAACAAAGAACTTTATTCAAGCATACAACATGGTTTATTGGTATTGCTTGGCATTGAAGAAAATGACAACAATGAAGACATAGAATGGCTATCTCAAAAAATAAGTCAATTAAGGATTTTTAGCGATGATGATGGTAAAATGACTTTAAGTGTAAACGATGTTCAGGGCGAAATCATGGTAGTGAGTCAATTTACTTTGCATGTACAATATGCCAAAGGAAACAGGCCATCGTTTATACAAGCTGCCAAACCAGACATAGCCATCCCATTGTACGAACAATTCATAAAATCGTTACAGACGAAAGTGACTAAACTGGTAGCAACTGGTAAATTTGGTGCAGACATGCAAATTGAATTGTGCAATGATGGTCCTGTTACAATCCTAATGGACAGTAAAACTAAGCAATAACATTACCAACTGTAGCTTTCGCCATGCCACCATTTGTTTTGTAACTTCATGGTTTTTTCTATGAGTTCTCTTACGCATCCTTTTCCACCTTCAATTGGAGAAATATAATCAACGACATTTAATATATCTATAGCCGCATCTTTAGGAGAACAACTGAACCCTACTTCTTTTAACAACAATAAATCTGGGATATCATCACCCATATAAGCGATGTCTTTGGCTGATAAATTGTGTTTGTTTAAAAACAATTGGAACGCTTCGGTTTTGTTTTTTTGACCTAAATATATTTCTTTCACTCCAAGCATTTCAAAGCGTTTGCGAACACCTTCAGAGCTACCACCAGAGATAATTGCAATAGGGTATTCTGATTTGATAGCATGTTGAATTGCATAACCATCTTTGATGTTGAATGTTCTTAGAAATTCGCCATTTTCTGTAGCAATGACACTTCCATCTGTAAATACACCATCAACATCAAATACAAAGGCTTTTATTTGCAATAATTTATCGTGAATTAATTCCATGTTATTTAAATTCATTTTCAAGTTCGTCATAGATTAAACTAGCTACCATTTCAGAACCTTCGTTAGTAAAGTGAATTCCATCATAAAAAAAGCGTGAATCCTTTGGCAATCTCAATGATAAATTGACAAATTTTAAACCTAACTCTTCAGTTACTTCATAAGTTGCTTTATTGTATTGTTTTAAAAGTAGAGCAAGCGTTTTTCCATTGGTTTCACCCACTTTTATATCTGATAAATTGGCATTTGTAAACATGTCATTTTCATCGCCAAATAACACAGTTTGAGAAATGAAAATAAGTTTGGTATTGTTTTCTTTACACAATTTTGCAATTTCTTTTATTCTTTCTTTGTAAGATTGAATTAAGGGCAATTCATTGGTGATTCTTTGAACTATTTGAGTATCTGTTAGGTTGATTTTTTCGGCTTTTTCAACATCCAATACTTGATGATTAAATCCTAGTTTTTTCGCTTTATTAGCTCTGATTAGGTTAACAATAGTAGCAGGAAGTTCAAGTTTGTTATACAAGTATCTCCAACCTTTGGCATCTGTTTCATCGTATTTTGAAGGTTTTTTTAATCCAATGTCGTTCAATCCAGTCATCAGAATCACATAGTCTGGTTTTAAATTTAAAACGTGTTGTTTTAACATCACTAAATTGCCATAAGAACTTTGTCCATCCATTCCAGCATTGTTTACCCAATAAGTAGTTTTTTTCTCATTTATTTTTGAAGCAAATATCGAAGGCCAATCTTTGTTGTCGTTTAAATAAAAACATTCGGTGGTGCTGCCGCCCATGAAAATAATTTTTTTTAATTTGATGCTGTCGTTCCAGTCAGAACCACGAAAACCTATGTTGTTTTTTTGATGAAGTAAATGAGAATCCAAGCCTTTGATGTTCAATTCCGCAAGTTCATATTTAACATGTTTAGGCAAAATAACGTCTCCATTTTTCACACGAGAGCGAAATGGGTTATAAAACTGTAAAAAAATTTCAAGAAGTACAAATACAATTACAATTTGTACTATTCTTTTAACTAAAGTTTTCACAAGGCAAATGTAAGGTGAAAAGGGTTTAAATTTTCAACATAAATCTTTTCAATTTAAAATCAATTGATTTAACTATAAATCTACAAATAAGTCTTTAAGTTCTACTTCAAGTGCGTCTGCAATTTCTTTTAAATTGAATATTGAAGTATTGATTTTGCCATTCTCTATTCTTTCAATGGATTGAGGGTCTTTGCCAAGTTGCCACGCTAATTTAGCTTGTGAAATTTTCTTTTCTTTTCTAATTTCAACAATTTTAGATCCTATTTTTTTTAGAAATTCAGCTTTTTGCAATTTGAACCATTGCAAATAATGGTCTTAAAATTTTCAAAAAATCATCAAATCTGTTGATTTTTAAATTTTAGTAATTATATTTGTACAAAAGAAATAAAATTATGAAAGCAAAATTTAGTATTATTGTATTAATGTTTTTCACAACATTATTAAACAACTCTTGTAAGAAAGAAGTAAGAAGTATTGTTTACAGGCAATTTAATTCTGAAGACTACGGAATTGTACCACAGGGCGAAGAACCACAATTTGTAGAAAATCAATTAAAATGGATTGCACGTACATTGCCAATGTTAGCTAATAATATCCCTAACTTTAAACAACAAATGCATAATGAAATCAGTAGCCATTTTAGTTATGAAAGATACACAATGTATTTGCATAATCAATTTCTTTCTCTTCCAATAGATTTTAATAATGAAGTTTATGCTGCTACTTTTGTTATTAAACCAAACAATGATTATGATTCTTCATTTTTCTTTGGTTTTGAGTTTGAAGATTGTTTTCATGAAACACAGATAAGGTTTAACAACAGAAACAATCAAAATTTTGTTAATACAAAACCTTTAGTAGCCATAGCACATTTTGAAAATGTTTCGGATACAGTAACAGGTTATATCTATAATACAAGTACTAATACAATTGATAGTTTAGATATTACTTCTGATAATGAAGATGATTATTACATTTGGGTTGTTGATGCTATAAATAATTGTTTAGAGGATGCTGTTGGAAAAACTAAAATATTTCAATTTGATCCTGAAGGACATTGCGGTGATGGAAATTGTCAACCATTTTTAGGTGAGACCCCATCAAATTGTACGGATTGTGCTAATTCTCAAAAAAGTGGAGCTTATACATTAGTTTTAAAAGAAATTCAACATTTAACAGATTTTCAAATGTCAGATAGGCATGGGAATTATGTTGATTTTTATGACAAGGGTTATCATGAAACATTTATGGGAAACAGATACGATTTGTTTTATTCTTATGTTATAATATGTACAGGAGATTTTATTAAACAAGATTCAATAGGTGACCCATACATGAAAGAAAAATGGTATCTGGAAAGTGTAAGTAAAAGAGCTTTTGGGAGAGATTGGTACCAAGACCAAGATGGTTATAGTACAAGAAAGTTTACAGATATATTATTAGCAAGGTTAAAGCCATCTAAGGACGATGTTGTAAGGGAAGAACTATTTTCGAATGGGACATCAAAACGAAGTTCAGCTGGTTCGCCAAACACTATTGAGATAAATAAAACCCTTTCTTATAATTTTGTACCCGAATCCGATATGATTTTTACTTATTTAACTGAATGGGATAGGCGCTCAGCTGTTAGAGAAAATCCAATGATTTTTAATTCTCCGCAGGTTGGAGGTACAGGTACATACAATATAAATAATATTCAATTCAAGTATCGCCAAGCATATCCAAATGCTGGAATACCGGGTAAAAATTCATACCATAAAGGAGTTCCATATTATTGGGGAGCAACACAAAATACATTATTGAATATTGATCCATATTTTTGGCAAGATGGTGGTACTTTATATGGAGCAGGCAGTAAATATTTTGATATTATTAATAACAATGATTACAGCACACATTTAGATTATAGAATAAACAGTGATGGTTTAGATGGACCATTAGATATGCAAAACTCTGAAATGAGAATTAGATATGTTTTATACAAAAATCCATAACATAATTTTATTGCTAATTTTATTTTTTTCTTGCACAAAAGAGAAAATATTAAAGAAAAATGAATTTCCTGATAATGGAGAGATTTTTGTTGCAGGATTTATTAATAATTATAATGACAATAAAATTGAGATTTATGGTAAAAACCTTATAGAAGATAAAATTAAAGTTTTTATTGACACTGGTAATGGATATATTTCTC
>CAYVDH010000022.1:0-30158 GCA_964450355.1 uncultured Flavobacteriaceae bacterium | reverse complement strand
TTTTACGCTATATAAAATACTTATTTTCGCTTTTTTTTAGATAAATATATGAGTTATAGAATGATTAATAACCTGATTGGTTGGCTAATGTTTACAGTATCTTTAGCCGTTTACACATTGACTTTAGAACCTTCGGTAAGTTTATGGGATTGTGGTGAATTTATTTCAGCTTCAGATAAATTACAAGTAGTTCACCCCCCTGGTGCGCCTCTGTTTTTATTGATTGGTAGAATTTTTTCTATGTTTGCTTCTGATCCTTCAGGAGTTGCTTTTGCTGTAAACATGCTCAGTGCTGTTTGTAGTGCCCTTACTGTATTATTTACATTTTGGATTACTACTCATTTTGCTAAAAAAATTGTAAAACCTGAAGAAGGTTCTATAGCTGATAAAATTGCTATTTTTGCCAGTGGAATTGTAGCCGCTTTAGCCCTTACGTTCATGGATTCTTTTTGGTTTAGTGCTGTTGAAGCAGAGGTGTATGCTATGTCCTCATTCTTCACTGCCCTTACTTTTTGGGCCATGCTTAAATGGGAAGAAAGCAACAGCATCTATGCTGATAAATGGATCATCCTTATCGCCTATTTAATAGGTTTGGCAATTGGAACTCACTTATTGAACTTACTTGTAATACCTGCCGTAGTATTCATTTACTACTTTAAAAAATCCAAAGTTCAAACAAATAAAGGCTTAGTCATTAGCTTTTTAGTGGGTATGGTTATTTTGTTTTTCATTCAAAAAGGAATTATCCCAGGTGTACCTAAATTAATGGCTGTTTTCGATCGCTTGTTTGTCAACGATTTTGGAATGTCATTCAATTCAGGTTCAATGTTCTCTTTGTTATTAATTGCTTTAGTCACTGCCTTTGGAATGTATTATTTCACTGTGAAAGATAAAAGACCACATTTCAATTTTGCATTCATTTGCTTGGCTTATATTTTATTAGGTTATTCAAGTTATGCTATGGTAGTGGTACGCTCCAACGACAACCCTGCTATTGACATGAACAATCCTGAAGAACCTAACAACTTAGTTAGTTACATTAATCGTGAACAATACGGAGACCGCCCTTTGTTGAAAGGACCTTATTTTAACGCTAAGCCAATTGACATTATTGAAGGTGCTACAATATACCGCAAGGATAGTAATGCTTATACAGCAATAGGCAATAAACGTGAATACGAATACGACCCTTATTATAACACTATCTTCCCTCGCATGGGCGATATGAACAAAGATGGAGGCGAAGCAGGTTACAGATATTGGGGCAACATGAATGAAGTTGAAACAGAAATCAATGCCCTTCAACAAGACATGCAAAGAGCTCAATCTCCTGAAGATAAATCAAAAATACAAGGTCAAATAAACGAATTAAAAGCTCAAAAACCTAAAATGAGTAACAACTTGGCATTTTTATTTAGATACCAATTAGGTCACATGTATTTTAGATATTTTATGTGGAATTTTGCTGGCCGACAAAACGATAAACAAGGTCATAGTTTTAATCATAAAATAGAAGGTGCTTGGATTTCAGGCATTCCTATTGTCGATAATTTTAGATTAGGACCTCAAGATGGCATGCCTGATCATTTAGCTAAAAATGCGGCAAGAAATAAATACTTTTTCATTCCTTTAATCATAGGTATTTTAGGTTTAATATTGCATTTCAAAAAGTCGAAAAACGATGCCATCATCACCATGACTTTGTTTGTTTTCACTGGTATTTTAATCATCATATTCCTTAATCAACCTCCGTTTGAACCAAGAGAAAGAGATTATTCTCATGTTGGTTCATTCCAAACTTTCTGTATTTGGATTGGCTTAGGTGTCTTGTTCATTTGGGATTGGCTAAAAACTAAAATGAATGCAACAAATGCAGCCATTCTGGCATCAATAATTTCATTATCTGCTCCAATTCTAATGGGAAATCAAGGATGGGATGACCACGATAGAAGTAGCAGGTATTTAGGTATTGATTTTGCTAAAAATTATTTAGAATCTTGCCCTAAAAATGCCATCTTATTTACAAATGGCGATAATGATACCTATCCATTGTGGTATGCACAAAATGTAGAAGGCATTAGAACAGACATCCGTATTATTAATCAAAGTTTACTTCCTACCGATTGGTATTCTCAAGTGTTATTAACCAAAGTATATAACAGCGAACCATTGCCACTTACTCTCACTAAAGATCAATTAGCTGCAGGTGTAAATGAATATTTTCAGTTAGCTGAAGATCCTGGAAATAAAACAAAAGATTTAAAAACCTTCATCAAAGAATTGACCATAGGCAACAAACAAACATTCGATGTCACTAATTTTACTATCCCTGTAAATAGACAAGCTGCTATCAGAGAAGGCGTAGTTCGATTAGAAGATACTGCACTTATACAAAGCCAAATGGTGATAAATTTCCCTCGCAGGGGCTTGAGTAAAGGCGATTTAGTGTTGTTGGATTTAGTTGCTACAAACGCTGCTACTGGCTGGAAAAGACCAATTTGTTTCACTACTACTTCTGGAAATGATGGATTCATCAATATGGAACCATATTTTGAAAGAAAAGGGTTGATTTTCCAATTAACACCAATACGAACTCAAGTTCAAAACAGAGAAGTTCAAAGAATGGACATGGAAGGACTTTATAATAGCTTAATGACTAAATACAGATTCAGCGGCATGAAAGAGAAAAAGAATTTCTTCTTAGATGATAAAGCTGAAATAGTTCCATCAACAATGCAACAATTATTTGTTTCGCTTGCTGCTAATTATTTAGGCAAAATAGAAGAACTTAAAGCAACAGATTCTACATTGTCTAACCCTGATAACAAACTAAAAGCAAATGAATACCGTAAAAAAGCTGAAAATTTAATGAATAAATGTGCATTAGAATTGCCAGAAAAAGTATTGTTAACCAAAGGCAATATCAAATTTGGCATGGCTCAAGTATGGCACGAAATAGGAAATAAACAACAAGCTGAAAAACACTTAAAAGAACTTTATGATCTAAGCCAAAAAGAAGTGCGCTATTACGTTAAATTCAGTTCTCATAGAGCTAAACAATACATCATGCAACAATATTGTAACGATTCTTACGATTACATGAGACGTTGTGCTGAATACGCAAAACAATGGGGCTTCACTTCGCTTTCTGAATCTATGAATAAAGAAGTGAAAGAATTAGAACCTACCGTAGCATCATTCTTAAATACCGAAGAATAATAATTCATATTTAAATTTACCAAGGAGGATTAACAAAAATAATCCTCCTTTTTTTATCAATAAAAACAATGATTGAAAGAGAAACAGAAATTCCATCTAACATCGTATTTGGTGTCCGTCCCTTAGAAGAAGCTCTTAATTCCAAAGCTTCTTTCATTAAAATTTATGTTCAAAAGGGAATTGGGGAAGGTTTGAAACACATAAAAAACCTATTGAACAAACACAAGGAAAATTTTACTGAAGTACCTAAAGAGAAATTAGATTCATTGTCTAAATTTCAAAACCACCAAGGTGTAGTAGCTAAAATTTCACCTATTGTGTATCACAATGCCGAAAATTTATGTCAAACTTTGTTTACAGAAGACAAAGAACCATTTTTTATCATCTTAGATAGAATTACTGATGTCAGAAATTTTGGTGCTATTGCTAGAACTGCCCTTTCTGCTGGTTGCCATGCCATCATCATTCCCGAAAAAGGTTCTGCTGGTGTTAATCAAGATGCTATAAAAACTTCTGCTGGAGCTTTGTTGCATTTACCAGTTTGCAAGTCCAGTAATTTATTTCAAACAGTTAAACATTTAAAAGACGATGGAATCCAAATCATTTGTTTAACTGAAAAAGCAAACAAAGATTTATATTTTGAGAAATTAAGTAAACCATGTGCTATAGTTGTTGGCAATGAGGAGGATGGTATACATCCTTCCATACTTAAGTTAGCTGACAAAATGGTAAAAATTCCAATGGGTAGCCAATTTGATTCACTCAATGTTTCCGTTGCTTCTGGCATAGCTTTATACGAAGTCATAAGACAAAGTTTATAACATGAAAAAAATAATCTTTTGCATTGTTTTTTTAATATTCAAGGGTGCCATGGCGCAAAATCGTTTCAGTAACGATTCAATATTGCGAAAAATATACACCCATCAATACCATTTCGAATCTCGAGAATTAATACCTTATTTAACTCATAAAAATCCCATATACCGAAAAGCCGCAAGCATTGCATTTGCCTCCAACCAAGACAGTTCAGTGGCGCCTTTGTTAATGAAAAAGCTAAAATCAGATAAAAACAAAGAAGTAAAAAAAGCAGCTTTATACAGTTTAAGCCAATTAAATAAACCATGGATTACCAATGAATTGATTCTATTTTATTTCAGTAGAAAATCAAAAGCAATTAGGCCTGATTTACTTGAAGCTATTGCAAAAAATTCCATGAAAAAACACGTTTCATTTTTCGAAAATATAAGCATTTCCACTAAAGATTCTTCTTTTTTTAAATCGTACATCAGAGCAATGTACTTCGTAAAAAGAAAGAAATTATTAACTGATGTGTTACTTAATAAAGTAAATGACATCGCACATAATAGCCATTCTGAAGAAGTATTGAACATGTGTTACATTGTTAATCCAAAATTAAATCCAAGTTATAAGCATATAAAAGTTGCAAAAAGTCATAAGAAAACTAATTTTAAGGAAGTTGAAGATGAATTGTTAAATACAAACAACCCTTATACAAAACTCAGTATATTAATAGAAAATGATTCTTTAATTCCCAATACTTACCTATGGGTAGAACTCAATTTCAACCAAGAATCTCCCATACTTGAAAACCATTATTTAGAAACATATTACAAACGCAACTTGTGGATTCCAAGCCATTTTTATATCAAACAATTAAACAGTAAAAATATTTCATTCATTTCACTCACTTGCGAAAAAATAAGAAAAGACAGCATTTGGAAAGATTCCACAACTAAATACATTCCATTTTTAAATCAAGTAATTCAACAATTAACTCTTCCTCGAGACTTTGAAACATACGTGGACTTAAAAAAAACCATCAATCAATTAGAAAACAAACCATACATTTATCAAAACTATTTTCAATCTGGTTATGATTTCCCAATTGATTGGAATTACATCAATAAAATCTCTTACAAACAAAAAGTAAAATTAACAACAAATAAAGGTGTTATTATCATGGAATGTAAGGTCAATGATGCTCCTGCTTCTACTTGTAATTTTCTTAAATTAGTAGATTCAGGATATTACAATAACAAGTACTTTCATCGCATGGTTCCAAATTTTGTAGTTCAAGGTGGCTGCCCACGTGGTGATGGATGGGGCTCTTTAAATTGGATTCAAAAAAGTGAATTCACTAATGAACTTTATTACAAACCAGGAAGTGTTGGTCTTGCTTCTGCAGGTAAAGATTCAGAAGGTGTTCAATTTTTTATTACTCATACCTATACCAGCAATTTGGATGGACGATACACCATATTTGCCGAAGTTGTTGAAGGCATGGAGATTGTAAACATGTTGGAAATTGGTGATTTAATCCTCTCTATTGAAAAAATTACTGAATAATCATTTTGTGTTTATACACTATCCCTTCTGAAGTTAATTCAATAAAATATATTCCTTTTGTGAGGTTATCAATTTCAATAGACAGCGTATTTTCATAGCTTTGTTTATTATAAATATTCTGCCCCAAACTGTTATATATAATCATTGTTTTTAAACCTTCCCTATCTAATTGCACTTGAAATTTTCCGCTGTTAGGATTTGGAAAAACCTTTAAACTTATTGTTTTATCATTGGCATTTTCTACGGAAATAATTGGTGTTTTTAGGAAGGCAACACCGCATTTAAAAAATTGAAAATGATTAGTAGTGCTATCACCTAAAGGTCCGCTGTAATTAGCCCCTGTAACACAGAATGATTTTTGATTTTGCTTCATACCAATGGTATGAAAACCAACAATGAATCCATTGTTAGAATATCCTTTTGCCAATGCAACATCATACCAATCTTTATCTGTTCCAATTTTAGTTGGTACATTGGGTGAAATGTTCTTATTCATACCTATATTGCCATACCAATTGTAACCCCAACCAAACAGTTCATTGCTATCATTAATAGCCATAGTATATACAGATGATGCAATTATTTTTTTCCAATTTTTATTGTTGCCAATTTGTGTTGGTATTAGTGCATCTATATAATTTCCAAGCCCCAATTGTCCATTTCCATTTATACCCCAACCCCAAATAGAACCATCTATTTTTTTTGCTACAGAAAATTCAAAGCCAGCAGATACTTCTGCCCAGTTATTGTCTTTGCCAATTTGTGTTGGAATTGATTTGTCCATGAGTGTGCTATCGCCTAATTGTCCTGTTAAATTCACGCCAAAAGCCCATAGTGTATTGTCTGTTTTTAAAGCAATATTATGTCCCCCTCCACATGAAACATACTTCCAATTGTTATCAATACCAATTCTTTGTGGAAATTTTTTTGTTAAAGTATGTCCTAATCCTAACTGACCATCTTGATTATATCCCCATGACCACATGCTGCCATCCTTTTTGATAGCAATGGTATGTGCTGGTCCAGCATCTACTTGTTTCCACGTTTTGTCATTTCCAATCTTTATTGGACTTGAATAGTATATGCTTGAACTATCACCACATTGTCCATTGTAATTAAATCCCCACGACCATAAATATCCCTCGTTATCAATGGCTAATGCATGCAATGAACCAGCAGCTATATCCACCCACTTTTTGCCATGTTGTATTTGTTTAGGATAATGCAATTCGTCTGTATTTCCATTTCCTAATTGTCCATAAGTATTGTAACCCCAAGTCCATATTGAACTATCGGAACGAAGTGCCAATGTAAATTCTGTTCCACATACTACTTTTTTCCAAGTGTATTGAGCTTTTACAGCTTGAAAACTAAACAATAAATAGCAACCTAATAAACAAATTGTATTTTTCATCATAAACATCACTTTTACTTACATTAGATAGATTAAAATCTAAAAAGGTTGCAATATTTAAAAAAATTATTCTAAATAACCCCAGTGTTTTAATTTTTTATTGTCTTTTCGCCAGTTTTCTTCTACTTTTACTCTAAGGTCTAGAAACACTTTTTTACCAACAAATGCTTCAATATCTTTTCTTGATTCTATTCCAATTCTTTTGATTCCATCACCGTTTTTACCAACTATAATTCCTTTTTGTGAATCTCTTTCTACAATGATGTAAGCATATATTTTATCTAAATTTGTCCCTTCTTTATAATCATGAACTATCACCTCTGTACTGTAAGGGATTTCTTGTTCATATAAATTAAAGATTTTCTCTCTGATCATTTCGCTGACAAAAAAACGGGTATTTCTATCTGTTAATTGATCTTTAGGAAAAAAAGGTTCATGTTCAGGTAAATACTGTGCTATAACTTTCAAAAAATTATCAATATTCAAACCATTCAAAGCAGATATTGCCATCACTTCATCAAATTGAATAAGCGCTTTAAAATCCTCCATAACTTTTTGTACTTTTTCTGGAGTTGATGTATCCAATTTATTGATGACTAAAAGTTTTTTAGCCTCAGATTTTGATACCATTTTGATGTATTCTTCCTTCCATTCAGGCATATTTACATCTACTAAGATGATTAAAACATCAGCATCTTCAATGCTATCCTTTACAGCATTCATCATGCTTTCGTGTAATGTATATGCTGGCTCTATAATTCCCGGAGTATCAGACAATACCATTTGGTACTCATCGGTATTAATTAACCCTAAGATTCTGTGCCTTGTAGTGCTTGCTTTAGGTGTAATGATGCTTAATTTTTCTCCTATTAATAAATTGCTAAGAGTGCTTTTACCTGCATTAGGTTTTCCAATGATGTTGATGTATCCAGCTTTGTGTTTCATTCTATTTTGTTTGCTAATTGTCCACAGGCGGCATCTATGTCTTTACCTCTGCTTCTTCTTATGTTTACTATGATTCCTGCTTGTTCTATGGTTTGAGCAAATTTTATAACCTTGTCACTGTCGCTGCTTTTAAAATTTGCTAACTCTATAGGATTGTATTCAATTAAATTGATTTTACATGGAACTTTTTTTGCCAATTTAATTAATTCCATGGCTTCTTTGCTTCCATCATTTGTATCATTCATCACTGCATATTCCAATGTGATTTTATTCTTAGTTTTCTGGTAAAAATAATTCAAAGCTTCAACCAAATCTTCAATAGGATTGCTGTCATTAATTGGCATGATAGCACTTCGCTTGGAATTGTTTGCGGCATGAAGAGATAAGGCTAAATTGAATTTCACTTGATCATCCCCTAACTTTTTTATCATTTTAGCAATTCCAGCTGTAGAAACGGTAATGCGTTTGGATGACATCCCTAATCCCTTGGGTGAAGTAATTTTATCAATTGAACTGATTACATTTTGGTAATTTAAAAGAGGTTCACCCATTCCCATGAAAACAATGTTCGAAAGGGGTAATTGGTACTCTTTTTTAGCCAACTCATTGATTAACCATACTTGGTCATAAATTTCTGAAGAATCTAAATTTCTTTGTCTTTTTAAAAATCCAGTAGCACAAAAAGCGCAACTTAAGCTGCAACCAACTTGACTGCTAACACAGGCTGTCATTCTTTTGTTGGATGGTATTAACACCCCTTCTACCAGTGCTCCATCATGTAGCCTGAATGCCAGTTTAATCGTACCATCTTTGCTTACTTGTTGATGGGCAATACTCATTGTAAAAATTTTATAATTCGTTTTCAACCAATCTCTTAGTTCAATTGATAAATTGGTCATTTCATCGAAAGATTGAGCACCTTTATGCCATAGCCATTCTTGTACTTGCTTTGCAGCAAATGGTTTAAAATTAGCTTTTACAATGCTTTCTGTCAATTCAGGCAAGCTGTACGAACGTATATCTTTTACTAGTGAATCTGACATTTATGGCAAAGGTAAAATTTTCCTTTCACTATATTCTATTAAATACCTTATTTTTGTAATCCAATTTTAAAAAAGTATAAAAAATGAAACATATTGCAATTGTTTTAACTTTCCTTATCGCACAAAGTATTACCGCTCAAAAAAAGGGCAAAGACACCACTATTTTCACTTACGGAACAAATAAAGTAAACCTAACTGAATTTGATCGCAACTTCAGAAAAAACGACAAACCAGGCACAAAATACTCTGCCAAAGACGTAGATGATTATTTGGAATTATACAAAAAATTTAAATTAAAAGTCCAAGATGCATACGCTAATGGAATAGATACTACAGCAGATTTTAAAAATGAATTAGCAACATACAGAAAACAAATTGCTAAACCTTACATGATGGACAAAAAAATCAATGATCAATTGGTTAACGAAGCTTATGAAAGAATGTTGTTAGAAATAAGAGCTAGTCATATTTTAATATTGTGTAAATCTGATGCTAGTCCTGCCGACACATTAGCTGCATACAACAAAATGAAAAACATATTGAATGACATTAAATCTAATAAAATGTCATTTGATGTTGCCGCTCAAACAAGTAGCGAAGACCCTTCTGCTGTTGATAATAAAGGTGACCTTGGCTATTTTACTGCATTCCAAATGGTGTACGAATTTGAAAATGCAGCATTCAATACCCCAGTGGGTGAAATATCCCAAATTTTTAGAACAGAATTCGGATACCACATTGTAAAAGTAGTAGATAAAAGAAAAACAAAAGGTGACATGAGTGTAAAACACATACTCATTCAAACAAACCCTGATCCTAGCATGCAAGAAACCGAAGAAGCAAACGCAAAAATTCAAGAAGTATATAAAAAATTATTAGCGGGTGAACCTTTTGATAGAATGGTACAACAATATTCTGAAGATGCTTCTACTGTTGCTCGTAATGGCGAATTAGCTCCTTTTTCAATGACCAATTTCAGAATGCCTGAAACGTTTAAAAATGCCTCTTTTGACTTACAAAGAGATGGAGATTTTTCTAAACCTTTTCAAACTCAAGCTGGATTTCACATTGTTCAAAGAATTGCTCTTAAACCGGTTGCTCCTCTTAAAGATTTAAGCAGTTCCATTTTAAGCAAAATTGGACGTGATTCAAGACAATATAAAAACACACTTGCTTCCTACAAAAAAGCCGAAAACTATTATAAAGTGAAAGAAATGCCTAAAAATTTAACTGTTTTCAAAACTGAAATTGACAGTTCATTAATTAAAAACACTTATCAATTTATCCCTTATAAACTCAATCAGAAAAAATTTGACAAATTGGCAAAAGCGCCTCTTTTCACACTTCAAAAAATTAAAAAAGTAGTCACTGTGAAAGATTTTGGAATATGGTTGCAAAACAATCAAACCCCTGTTGAAACTAATGCTTTAAGTGCTTTAATTGACAATTATTACAAACGTTTTAAAATGGAGACCATCATGAGTACTTATGAAAACAATCTGGAAACTATCAATGATACTTTTGCCGCACTTTATAAAGAATACAAGGAAGGAATTTTGTTATTTACCCTTACCGATAAAAAGGTATGGACAAAAAGCACAGAAGATACCACTGGATTAAAAAACTTTTACGAACAAAACAAAAGTAAATATGTGTATGGCGATAGATTTGATGCAACAATTTTCCGCTGCATGAATAAACAAGTAGCTGACGATTTAAAAAAGGATTTAGACAACGGAATTACCATGGATTCTATCATGAGAAAAAACAACAAAATAAATCCATTGAATTTGGCAAATCCTAAAACTGGCAAATTTGAAAAAGGTGACGATGCCAATGCAAATTTCTTGTTTGAATCAGGCAAAACCGACATGAAATACCTCATTTTTGAAGACCCTAAAACACCAGGAGCTTACATTTTAATTCAAATACACAAATTTTTACCTTCAGCTCAAAAAACACTTATGGAAGCTAAAGGTCCTATCACTAGTGATTATCAAACATATTTAGAAAATCAATGGATTGAATCCCTTAGAACAAAATACCCAATTGTGGTAAACAATGAAATCTTAAACTTATACAAAAACAGGGTAACTAGATAATTATCACCTCATGTCAATTCGGATTTTATACGGTATATTTTTCAGCTGCATGCTCTTGTTTGCTTGTAAAAATTCCAATAAAAACACCGATGAAAACATACTTGCCGAAGTAAATGGCGTGTATTTATATAAAGCTGATTTACCCGAACAATTATACAATGAACTAGGTAAAGGGGATAACAACGAAGAATTGAAAGCATACATCAACAAATGGGTAGATAAACAACTCGTCATCAATGAAGCAAATTCTGTTTTAAGTAGTTCTGAAAAAGATAAATCAGCGCTTATAGAAGATTATAAAAATTCATTGTTAATTCACGATTATCAACAAAAAATAATCAAAGAAAAATTAGACTCAGGTGTAACTGAAAAGGAGATTGAAGCGTTTTACAACCAAAACCCTCAGAATTTTATATTGAAAGAAAACATTGTTAAAATTAGGTATGTTAAAATAAATAAGGGCAATAATGAGTTAAACAAAATAAAAAACTTGATGCAAAATCCCAATTCAGTAAACGATTCACTGCTCAATTTAATTGCTCAGAAACAAGCAATCAATTTTTACATCAATAACAATTGGCTGTACCTAAACGATATTACCAAAGAAATCCCCTTGGATGAAAATTACGATAAAGAGCGATTTCTTAGCAACAACAAATTCATTCAAATTGAAGAAAACGATGTATTGTATCTTTTGTACATCATAGATTTTATAGTTAAAAACAAAACCTCCCCAATAGAATTTGAGAAAGATAAAATCAAACAAATAATTCTTTACCAAAGAAAATTGGATTTTCTAAAAAATAACCAAAAAACAATTTTAAATAAAGCTTTAGACAAAGGTCAAGTAAAATATTATGTCAAGTAAAAACCTGTTAAAAAAAATCATTTTTGTATTGTGCTTGTCTTTTTCTGGCGAAGTGCTTATTGCTCAAAATAAATTAGTTATAGACGAAGTCATTGCTGTAGTGGGTAATACTCCTGTTCTGAGATCTGAATTGGACTTATTGTTATCTCAACTCGATCCAGATGTTGAAATCACTGACCAAATTAAATGCGATGTATTTAAAGAATTAATCATCGATAAAATGCTTATTCACCAAGCTGAAATAGATAGTTTACCTATCACAGACGAAGAAGTGAATGATAAAATGGATAATAATTTGAGGTTTTTTGAACGTCAAATGAACAATAGAGCAAGTTTAGAAAAATACCTAGGCATGAGTATTGGCGAGTACAAGAAACAACTTTTTTCAAAAGTTAAGAGCCAAATGCTATTGGAAAAAATGGAACAAAAAATCCAATCAGACATCAAAATTACGCCAAATGAAGTAAAAACTTATTATTCTCAATTGCCTAAAGACAGCATTCCTTTTATCTCCTCCGAAGTGGAAGTTGCTCAAATTGTAATAAAACCAACGTATTCCGCAGAAGCTAAGGAAATTGCACTAGAACAAATGGAATCCTTGAGAAAAAGATTGTTAAAAGGCGAAAGTTTTGCCCGTTTAGCAACTTTGTATAGCGAGGACCCAGGCAGTAAAAAATCAGGTGGATTGTTACCTGAATTTGGAAGAAATGATATGGTGCCCGAGTTTGAGAGAACTGCTTTTACACTTAAAAAAGACAGCATGTCTGAAATTTTTGAAACCCGATATGGCTACCACATTGTAAAATTAATTGATAAAAGAGGGGAAAGAGTGAATGTAAGACACATCCTAATTCGACCTAAATTGATAGAAGATGACCTAGAAAAAGCAAAATTTAAATTGGATTCAATTCTTGTTTTATTAAGAAAAGACAGTTTGAACCTTTGCAAAGCGGTGAAACTATATAGCGAAGACGATGAAACTAAACCCAATTGTGGTTATTTTACTGACCCTAACATTGGAACACAAAAAATTCCTTATGATTATTTGGATAAAGACATGGCAGCTGTGATTGGCAAAATGAAAGCTGGTACTTACAGTGAGCCTGTTATAGGTTTTGCTCAAGATGGAAGCCAATTTTACAGGATTTATTACTTAAAATCAGAAACCAAGCCACACGTAGCTAATTTAGAACAAGATTGGCAAAGACTACAAGCATTAGCACTTGAAGAAAAAAGAAAAAAAGAACTTGAAAAGTGGTCAACCATTAACCGAAAAAACATATACATTTACATCAGTAAAACATACATTCAATGTCCGTTTTTTATTGATTGGAATTCCATTAAATAACATACAAAAACCATGAGTGATTTAAAAACAGCTGAACAATTTTCTGAAAAATACGCTGCCATAAAAAATGAAATTAGCAAAGTTATCGTAGGTCAAAACGAAGCTGTAGATAGTGTTCTTACTGCTCTGTTTTGCAATAGCCATGCGTTATTAGTAGGTGTGCCCGGCTTAGCTAAAACATTGCTTATTAAAACCATTTCTCAAGTATTGGACTTGCAGTTTAACCGCATACAATTCACACCAGATTTGATGCCTGGTGACATCACTGGAAATGAAATATTAGATGAAAGCAGACAATTTAAATTCATTAAAGGACCATTGTTTGCTAACATCATATTAGCTGATGAGATAAATAGAACACCTCCTAAAACTCAATCAGCTTTGTTAGAAGCAATGCAGGAAAGAAATGTAACAGTAAATGGTAAACCATACAGTTTAGGTAATCCATTTTTTGTTTTAGCAACTCAAAATCCAATTGAACAAGAGGGGACTTATCCATTACCCGAAGCACAATTAGACCGTTTCATGTTGAACATCAATTTAGAATACCCAAGTTTTGCTGAAGAAGTAAACATTGTTAAAAATACCACTAGCAATGATTTTGTTATACCAAATAAAACCATCAATGCACAAGAAATATTGAATTTTCAGGATTTAGTAAGAAAAATACCTGTGGCAGACAATGTAGTGGAATATGCAGTTGGCTTAGTGGCTAAAACAAGACCCAATTCTGATTTAGCAACCAGTAAAATTAAAGAATTTATCAGTTATGGAGCTGGACCAAGAGCTAGCCAATTTCTCGTATTGGGAGCTAAATGCCATGCGTTAATTCAAGGTAAACTCTCACCTGATATAGAAAATGTAAAAGCAATTGCTTTGAATGTTCTAAGACACCGTCTAGTAAAAAACTACAAAGCTGAAGCAGAAGGTTTAAGTGTTGATGATATTGTTAAAACAATATTGTAATATCACTTCTGCAATTCTATTTTAAAACTTATATCCATGCTTTTAACAGAATGTGTAAGCATGCCTAAGGATATAAAATCAATACCTGCTTTTGCATAATCTACAATATTATCTAAGGTAATTCCACCGCTGGCTTCAGTTTCACATCGATTATTTATCAATTCCACTGCTTGTTTAACCATTTCAGGACTAAAGTTATCTAACATGATTCTTTTAATTGGCAATTGATTAAGTGCATGCTTTACTTCCTCCAAATTCCTTGTTTCTATTTCAATTTCTAGAGATTTTTTAGTGTCATTTACATATTTTTTAGCTTTGGTTATGGCTTGTTCTATACCCCCCGAAACATCTACATGGTTGTCTTTTAACATGATCATGTCGTATAAACCTATTCGGTGATTTTGTCCTCCACCTACAGTTACTGCCCATTTTTCAAGAATTCTTAAATTTGGAGTTGTTTTGCGGGTGTCTAAAACCTTAGTTCGATATTCTTTAATTAAACTAGAAGCTTTATAAGTAGTAGTAGCAATTCCGCTTAATCTTTGCATAATATTTAGCAATAAACGTTCACTTTTTAATAAGCATTGGGCATTACCAAAGGCGGTTAAAGCGATATCTCCATGCTTTACAAAATCTCCATCCTGTTTTAATTTTACGATTTGACAATTGGGATCATGCAGCAATAGTATTTTTTCTGCAATGTTAATTCCAGCTAAAACACCTTCATCTTTTATGATGAGTTTGGCTTTAGCTTGATGATTTTGGTCAATACAAGACAAAGAAGAATGGTCGCCATCGCCAATGTCTTCTACCAAAGCCATTTCTATAATTTTGCTCACTTCTGGCAAATTACTGATATCTTGAAAAGTTTGTTGCATAAAAAAAGTACTGCAAATTAATGCAGTACTTTCAAATTATAATAATAAAAGTGTTATTGTATTTTAAATTGGTTGATAACAAAGCCTCCTCCAGAGGTATTTGCTACTACTGTCACTCTGAAACTCCCAGTTTTTGTTGTTAAATCTATAATGATCATGGATGTGTTTGACCCATTGGTTTCATGAGAGACAGAAGCTTTTGTTGGTTCATTTTGTTTGAAAAAATTATCTAAAACAACTTTAGCTTGATCTTTGCTGTAAACATTAGATACTGATGGTGTAACCAATTCAATGCTTGAATGAAACATGTTAGCTAATTCAGTAGTGTTTGAATTTTGGATAGCTGTAGCAACTTTATCTCCGTTTCCTGCAAATAGTTGAACAGATAAAAGCAAGGTTAAAGCTAATGTTATATTTTTTAACATATCATTGAATTAAAAACACAAATCATGCCAAAAATTGTTATTGGTTTATTTTCCAAGAATGATTTGTTTTTAATAAGTTTTTAAATTGTTCTTTTTTATTGTCGATTTTACTTAAGGCAATTTGTTTAGAAATACCTTCTTCGTATGTTTTTACCTCATTATTTTGATAAATAACTCCAAAAGGTGTTGGCAAGTTTTTTTGATAAGTTAAATTCGATAAAGCAAAGGCTTGATGTAAATTATTTTCATCATGCACCAAGATTTGATTAGCTTCATTTGCATTTACTACCTTAATCTGATTCTCTATCATTGCTAATCCCTGTGTGTCTTGATTAAATAACATAGGTTTTCCATGTTCTAAAAATAGGGCATTCTGATGTTTTAAATTTTTATCAGTTAACTCATCAAACGCTCCATCATTAAACACATTGCAATTTTGATATATTTCTACAATCGATGTACCTTTATGGTAATATGCTTTTGAATAAATTGATTGTTGATGTTTGATGTCTTTATCCATTGTTCTTGCCACAAAAGTGGAACCAGCTCCTATGCATAAATTGATGACATTGAAAGGATTTTCTACAGTCCCTATTGGTGAAGATTTTGTTATTTTTCCGTACTCACTAGATGGAGAATATTGCCCCTTAGTTAATCCATAAATTTGGTTGTTAAACAATAAAATGTTGACATCAATATTTCTTCTTAAAACATGGATTAAATGATTTCCTCCTATACTTAAACTGTCTCCATCGCCCGTTATTACCCATACACTTAACTCTGGTCGTGTGGTTTTAAGTCCGCTAGCAATTGCAGCTGCTCTGCCATGTATGGAATGCATTCCATAAGTATTCATATAATAAGGAAACCTAGATGAACAACCAATGCCTGAAATAAAAACAAATTCATTTTTGGGACGGTTAAAATTAGGAAGAGTCATTTGCATGGCTTTCAAGATGGCATAATCTCCACAACCCGGACACCATCTTGCTTCTTGGTCTGTCTCTAAATCCTTAGCTGTAAAAAGTTGTATCTCTCCTAATTCGTTCATTTAATCATTTGTTTAATGTGTTCTTTTAATTCATTCACTTGAAAGGGTTGACCTTGAATTTTATTTATCCCTTTAATGTCTATTAAATATTTTTCTCTTAATATTTTAATCAATTGACCATTGTTTAGTTCAGGGATGATAACTTGTTTAAATCCTCTGATTTTAACATCCAAATTTTTGGGTAAAGGATGAATGTAATTCAAATGCAATTGCGCTATTGAATATCCTTCCATATTCAATTCATCAATAGCCGTAAATATAGTTCCATAAGTGCTGCCCCATCCAATAATCAAAACTTTAGAATCATTACTGCCTTGTATGTATTCAATCTCTGGAATCAAATCCGCCACTTTTTGAACCTTTTCAGCTCTTAATTTTACCATTAATTCATGGTTAGCAGGGTCATAACTGATGTTACCTGTTATATTTTCTTTTTCTAAACCCCCAATTCTATGTTCTAATCCAACACTTCCTGGTATGGAGATTTTGCGAGATAAATTCTCATTTCTTTGATATGGAAAGTAGTTTGAATCAATTTGATGGATGTAATTTGATTTAATTTCAGGTAATTCATCTATTTGTTTTATTAACCAAGGTTCAGCACCATTGGCAATGTATCCATCGCTTAACAACATCACTGGCACTGTGTATTCCATTGCAATTTTCACAGCCATGTATGCCATCTCATAACAATCTGATGGGGAATGTGCTGCAATAACTACCAATGGACATTCACCATTTCTACCATACAATGCCTGTAACAAATCAGCTTGTTCGGTTTTGGTAGGCAAGCCAGTACTTGGCCCTCCTCTTTGAATGTTGCATATTACTAAAGGTAACTCCAACATGGTAGCAAGTCCAATTGCTTCCATTTTTAATGCTATACCCGGACCTGAACTTGTTGTAACACCTATAGAACCACCATAAGATGCTCCTATTGCTGAACAAACACCTGCAATTTCATCCTCCGCTTGAAAAGTGATAACTCCATAACTTTTGTGCTTAGATAATTCATGCAAAATATCACTGGCTGGGGTGATTGGATAAGTCCCTAAAAACAAAGGCAAATCTGTATTTACTGAAGCAGCAAGTAAACCCATAGCTAGTGCCTGATTACCATTTATACTTCTGTATTCACCTGCATTCATTTTGGCTGGTTTTACTTCATACCTTGAATTGATAAGTTCGGTAGTTTCCGCAAAATGATAACCAGATTGTAATGCACTTAAATTTGCTGAACTTAATTCAGGATTATTTTTAAATTTTTTCTCAATAAATTCTTTTGTGTGTATTATTTCTCTATTAAATAGCCATAGAACTATTCCCAATACATACATGTTTTTACATCTTTCAGTCTCTTTGTTACCCAATTTAAACTCTGATAAAGCATTTTTCGTCAACTCGGTAATGTTGAGTTTTATCAATTGATATGCATTTAAACCTTCATCTTCCAAAGGGTTATAATCCAATTTTGCTAACCTCAGATTTTTATCATCAAAGCCATCTGTATTGACAATTAAAATTCCATTTTTCTTTAAATTTTTAATGTTTGTTTTTAGTGCAGCAGCATTCAGCACCACTAACACATCATAAGAATCACCTACAGTAAGTATGTGACTCGAACTAAATTGTAATTGATACCCTGATACTCCAGGAACAGTTCCTATTGGAGCCCTAATTTCTGCAGGAAAATCTGGGAAAGTAACGATGTCATTTCCATATAAGGCTGATGTTTCTGCAAACTGAGTTCCTGTGAGCTGCATTCCATCTCCACTGTCTCCTGCAAACTTTATAATGACATTTTTTAATTCAGATATTTGACTAGTCAAAAGAATTCTATTTATAAGTGCAAAATTAACTTATAAAAATTAAATACCATGTGACGGAATATACATTTTTGTGGAAAACAAATGTATTATATTCCAGCAGGACCTTGTTTTATCCCATTACCATCTTTTCTAATGGGTTTGTCCATGCCACGTCTGCGGTTTTTAACAGTTTTGTTATCTTTTTTCTCGGTGGTCATTGTCTTTTTTAATTAACATGAAAAAGAGTTCAATTATTGTACCCTTTTATTCATTAGACTACAAAATCTTAAAAAACGTTACTTTATTTTTAAAAAAATTCTATAAACTGACAGAATTATGACACAAAAAAATTTACAATAAATTACAACTATTTGATTTTAATCTATTTATAAATTTTCAACAAAGTATAAAATCTATTTTATTTTTTTCCACTCCATTGACAATGATGGCTATCTGATGAACACCTTTATGAAATTTTCTTGTAGTGATGATTTTAAAACTTTGTTTTTTAGTGATGGAAATAGTTTGTTTGTTTTTCAATGTTTTTTCAGATATTTTGAATACTTTTTTGTTTAAATTTCCATTTAATTTTAGGTAATAAATGGCATATTCCAATCTTACTAGTTCTGATTTTAATAAATTATTGGTCAAATCAAACGAAAAAGTTAAATCAGAACCAATGCTTACTTTTTGATTGTGTAATTTAAAATTAGATAAACTAAAATGTTTAGAATCTGTTAAATTAAAAAATGTTAAAATCTCTTTATTCCCGGCTTTAAGCAAGGTACGGCACCCGTGTTTTATGATGGCATCTGTAAATGAACTGATGGCTTTCCATTTTTTTACCAATTCAAGGACAACGTCTTTATTATCTTTTGTTATGTCATTGATATTGTTAGCTACACTTTTGCGAACATATTCTGATTTATCTTGTTTCAGTTGTTCTAAAATAGGCAAAATTGGTTTTGGATTTTGTTTTAATTTAGGTAATGCCATAGCCCATGGTAATCTTGGCCTACAGCCTTCGCTGGCAAGTCTTCTTACATGCTCATTTTGGTGTTTGCTCCACTGATACATCACATCTATCATTTGTTGTTCATATCGAATGATGAATGGACGAACAGCAAATTCACAACTGCTTAATTGGGTTACTTTTTCAAACAAGGCAACAGATGTTTTAAAATGATTTATTCCGTAGGTTTCTAAGTAATCAGGAATAAACATCAACACCAAACCATTCAATTTCTTTTTCCTGTTCAAAAGATGATGGGTCAAATCATTGATTACAATGGCTGCTTTTTCAAAATCTTTAGGTAAAAATTGATTGAGCACTTTTGTGGTATGCCGCATTCTATCTTTTAATTCTTTATTGTTCCAGTGTTCATCAAACAATAAATGCTTGAATTGTTTTGAATTAAAATTCTCAATAGACAAACCCAATATTTCTGAAAATTCTTCAAAAAACTCAGGTGAATAGAGGTTTTTAAGTAAATTACTCAATTTATTAATTAATTTTTTATCAATTTGATAAATTGTTTTTGATTTTCATTATCTTCTATTTCTAATACATATAAACCAGAAGGTAATTCATCTGTATTAATAATGTTTTCTAAATTATTTAATTTTTCATTGATAAATACTTTTCCTTCTAGATTGAATATTTTAATAGATATTTCTGATTCATTATTAGGTTTAAATATCTTTAACTCATTGTTAAAAGGATTTGGTCCAATCATAAAATTTGAGTTTGAACTGAATGACTCAATAAATGTCTCTTTATAATTAAGCGATTTATTATTTGCTCCAGCTCCACCACCACCACCACTAAAACTAGCTACTTTAAATTCGGCCATATGGTCACTATTGTTATATGGTAAATAAACCCATTGATTCAATGAAGGTACAGAACCATTGGTTAAAATAATTCCATTTGTGCCATTTTGAGTTAAGTTACTAAAACTTCCATTATAAAGCTTAAACATTTCTAGTTGAGATGGAGAAATGATAGTTGTTCCAGAATTTGTTAATGCGCTTTGAATTGATGTAAAATCAAAATCTGAAAAAGGAAATTTTACCTTTACATAACCAGCGGAAGGTTGAACAAAAGGCGAAACATTCCAAAATCTGTTAAATACTACGCCTCCATTTGGATTTGAAATTACACCTCCAGCATTATTGTATGTAGTAGTTGGTTGAAATCCTATCTCTAATCTCACACTGTTTGGATTAATAATTGCTCTACTGCCATTTGTATCAAGTGCTAACAATAATTTCCCTAAATCATCACAATAACAAATATAGTTTCCATCTTTATTTGCAATTGTAGAATTATAGGTGCCACTAGCAGTAGGTATTGATGCACCAAATCTACAACTATTTGTTGCAATTGAATAAGTTCTTATAATTCCTATATTTTGAAAACTGCTATTTTCGTGTCCAATAGAACCAACTGCAATTTGATTCCCATCTTTAGACATTGAAATAGACATCCCAATTTGAGGATGTTTTCCACTACCATTTATATCTGAACATAATGACATCCATGTATTATTGACTAAATTATAAATTTTTGTTGTCCCTTTACCACTGTTTTTTTCGGGAGAAGAAATAGCTATTAAATTCCCATTCGCATTGATAGTTACTTTATCTCCAAAGCGTTCACCTTGGTCAGTTCCATCAATGTTTTGACCTAATTGATTCCAATTATTATTGTTAAATTCAAAAACCCTTACTTGTCCATATGGTTGACCTGATATTTCGGCAGTTTGGAAACCGCAAACTATTCTATTACCATCATAATTTAAGGCTATAGATAAACTGCCATCACTTGAGTTTAGTCCATTTATTGGATTGCCTTGCAAAACCCAAGCTCCACTTATGTTTTTATACACTTTTATTTGTCCAATAGGCAAGCTACCGCTTACCCAATTTGGTGCTGTAACTGCCAAAGCATTACCATCACCACTTAAGGAAACTGCATGACCAAAATTATCAAAATTATTATTACCTAAAATTACATTGTTCATTAAAGTCCAATTTCCGCTGATAAACTTATATACTTTACAAGCACCATTATCTGTACCATTGGTATTATCACTGGGAGCTCCAATGGCAATAATATCGCCATCATCATTTACAGAAACAGAATTTCCAAACGCACTACCATTATGCGACCCTATAATACTTGAACCCTTGAGTACCCAATTATTTGATATTAATTCATAGACTTGAACGTATCCTTCTTTATTCGTTAAGTTTGAGTATTTTTGAGTTGCACCTATTACCAAAATATTTCCTGAAGAATTTAATGACAAACTAGTACCAAAATCATCATTATTATTAAGATTATTAATGGTATTTCCAATTGATGTCCATGTCCCATTCAATAATTGATAGGTTTTGACCCTTGATTCAGAAACTGAAACTTGTTCTGTTACAGCCAAAATATTTCCATCTTTGCTCAATGCAGTACTTCCTCCTACAATATGATTATTAGCTATGCCCAAAATATCATTTGAAACAGAAGATATACGACAACTTACCACATTTGCTTGAATGTCAAAACTAAACACTGGATCATCTTTGTCATTGGTATAATAATTTACTGTTGCTTTATTTAATCCTAATGTATTTGGAACAAAACGAATATCAAATTGACTACCTCCTGACAATATTCCATTAGAACAATAAAATAAATTTAAATCTGTAAAATTAGCAGCCTGAGGACCAGTAATGGTTTTACGACATACTGTAAGTGGTAATGTATTAAAATTATGTATTTTGAATGTTTTAAGTACTGAAGGTACATTAGACAAGACATCGCCAAAATCTGTATTATCTGTTAAACTTGGCGTAATATCATTATTGGAAATGGGGATATTATTGCCAGTAAAACCAACCTCAGCTTGAGATATTAGTGAATAAAGTAAAGTAGATCCAGCTCGATTATTATTCCAGACCCATCCAGTTGCGATCATAGTGCCATTGCCATCTATAGGACAAGAAGTTGCCACTCCTGCATTTGAATTATTGATATCAAACAACAAATTCCAATTATTACTTAAATAATTATATACTTGATAACCTCCTGTTTGTATTCCATTATATATCTTATATTGATCTCCTATAACTACTTTATCTCCTAAGTCAGAGAGACCTACTGAAATACCAAAGTGTGATATACTAGTTCCATTTATATCATTGCCTTTTTGCACCCAATTAGAATTACCTTGGTACTCAAAAACTTTTGCATAACCTGGCAATGTAGTAGCCCTTGAATTTTCGGAACTACCAATTACTCTGTTACCACTTGCATCCATAGAAACATCATAGCCAAAATAATCATCTGAGCCATTACCACGCATACTACCTATTAAAACCCAATTGTTGGTGGTAATAAAATCCCATTCTACTACTTTAATTCTTCCTCTTCTAAACCCTCCAGGATTTCCTAAAACTGGAGTTATATTGGAGCCATAAAAAGGCTCACCAATAGCTACTCTATTACCTGTAGAACTAATATCAATTGATTCACCTTCGCCTGATTTATCCCATCTTTGATTAACATTGTCATAATATTCTAAAATTAAATCAGAACCTTTTTGTGTCCACACACCACTAGAATATTGAAAAATACAAGCTGCGCCATTGGAGTTTTGATTAGCTCCAATAAATGTTGCAATCATGGTTCCATCGCCATTAATTGCAACATCTCCTCCCAATGTTCTGCCAGAAGGATGTTGTATGGTGCCTTGTTGTACCCAATTACTACTTCCAGCGTACCTAAACACTTTTACACCATTATAATTTGAATTAGTATTGTTAGCACCACCAGAAAATCTATTACAACCAATAGCAATATAATTACCATTATCACTTAGTGAAATTCTACCACCGAAATAGTCATTGTTGTTATTTCCATTTATTTCACCTATAAATGTCCACATACAAGCAGCTTTTTTATATATCCTTACATGACCTCTATTGCTTCCTCCCGCGCCAGCATTGTCGGGAGCTCCAATGGCAAGCGTTGTTCCATCTCTACTTAAAGCTACTTCAGCGCCAGAGTGATCAAATGCAGCTTCTCCATCAAAAGGACAATGGATTCTACCAGGCATAATTTGGGAAATGATATTGGTAGAGATAATTAAAAGTAGCGTTGTTATTATGTTTTTCATAAATCTAAAATTAAATTTAAAGTAAGTTTACAGTTTAATCCATAAAATAATTTACTTTCTTTATTTTGTAAATTAAATGTTTGCCCAATGTATTGAATAGGTTTAATGTTGGTGTTATTTTGAAAACCAATTACACCGCTAATCTCAGGCATCAAATTAACAAAGTTATAAAATGAATAAATTTTTCCTAATGTTAAATTCAATCCGTAAGATTTTATTTTTTCAGTGTAAATTTCTTTTTCAAACGGCACCATTAAACTGTGATTTAATTTCACTTTAGCTCTTTGTTTGGTATTAGAATAAGATATTCCTGCGCCATAGTACCAAGAATTTTCTAACATATCTATTTGGTTGATATTAGTTAAAACTTTTGCAGTAATTGCTTGTCCCCATACATCATAATAAGTGTTACCAAATGTTACAGTTGAACTATCAGTGTTTCCCCTTACTGAATGTTCTAAAGACAAAATGAACTTGTTTTTTGATTGATATTTTATATGCCAATCTATTGCCATGGCAGTTTTATTCCATGCATTAAAAAGAGGGTTAATACCTATAGAAATTTGATTCTGTGAATATAAAGTGTTGATTGAACAAACTATAAAAGTTAAAATTAATTTAAAGTTTTTTATTTTACACATGATATTTCAATTTGTTTAAAACTAGCATTTTTGTTGCTAAAGGTTTTTTGACCAGATAATAATACTTTGGCTGAAGTAGATAAAAAACTTGAGTTTAGAACTTTAAGGCTATCAAAATTTACAACATATTCATCTTCTTTGTTTTTAACTAAAGAATATTTATATCTAAATTCTACTGAGTCTTTGCCAGTATTACTTGTAATTAAATATTTGACCTGATTGTAATTTAAATCTATTTTAGGGTAAGATTCCGTTATAACTCCAAATCTTGGATTATTATCTTCATAAACATTATTTGGGTATATTGTCTTTACATTAGTTACAGAGTTACTTACTGTCCAATTAATCCTGATTGAAACACTTGGAAAATAATCATCAGACGAATCTTTGCTACAAGAAATAAATAAAATTAAAAACAAGATTATATTATGTTTTTTGAGCATATGCAAACATAATAAATTATCTTTAAAAAAATTACTTTGCTGCCACTTCTGTCATGTAAGCTTCGATTGGTAAACAACTGCAAACCAAATGCCTGTCACCATGTGTATTGTTCACCCTGGCTACAGTTGGCCAGAATTTTTTGTCAACTACAAATGGCAAAGGATAAGCTGCTTTTTCTCTTTCATAACTGTGATTCCAATTCGTGTTTATAATTTCCATTGCAGTATGTGGTGCATTTTTAAGCACATTGTCCTCTTTACTTGCTATTCCTTTTTCTACTTCTTCTATCTCCTTACGAATTGATATTAATGTATCACAAAATCTGTCTAACTCAGCTTTGCTCTCACTTTCAGTTGGTTCAATCATTAATGTTCCTGCAACAGGAAAAGACAATGTTGGAGCATGAAAACCATAATCCATCATTCTTTTAGCAATGTCTTCTGCTTCAACACCTGCAGAAATTTTTAATGGTCTTGTGTCTAATATCATCTCATGTGCACAAGTTCCATTTTCTCCACTGAACAGTATTGGATAGTGTTTTTCTAATTTCGATTTGATGTAATTGGCATTCAATATCGCAATTTCTGTAGCTCTTCTCAAACCTTTTGCTCCCATTAATTTAATGTAAGTGTATGATATCAATAAGATGCTTGCACTTCCCCATGGAGCAGCAGAAATGGCTGAAATGGCTTTCTCACCACCAGTTTTAATCACTGGATGACCAGGTAAATAAGGCAATAAATGTTTAGCAACACCTATTGGACCCATTCCAGGACCTCCACCACCGTGAGGAATACAAAAAGTTTTATGTAAATTCAAATGACAAACATCTGCACCAATTAATCCAGGACTTGTTAATCCAACTTGCGCATTCATGTTTGCTCCATCCATGTACACTTGACCACCAAACTGATGTATGATGTCTGTAATTTCTTTGATACCTGATTCGTAAACACCAAATGTAGAAGGATAAGTAACCATCAACACGGCTAAATTGTCTTTGTGTTGTTCAGCTTTTGCTTTTAAATCTTCAATGTCAATATTTCCTCTTGCATCTGTTTTAGTAACTACTATTTGCATGCCTGCCATAGCAGCACTCGCAGGGTTGGTACCATGAGCAGATTCAGGAATTAATGCCACATTTCTATGTCCTTGTCCTATGTCATTAAAATAAGCTCTAACCACCATTAATCCTGCATACTCCCCTTGAGCACCAGCATTAGGCTGCAAACTCATTCCAGCAAAACCAGTAATTTCTGATAAATCTTTTTCTAATTCATCAATGATTTCTTTGTATCCCGTTGCTTGATTTGGTGGACAGAATGGGTGTATTTGGTTGAACTCAGGCCAAGTAACTGGAATCATCTCAGTAGTTGCATTCAGTTTCATAGTGCAGCTACCTAATGATATCATGCTATGGCACAAAGACAAATCTTTGCTTTCTAAATGTTTGATGTATCTCAACATTTCATGCTCGCTGTGGTAATTATTAAACACAGGATGCAATAAGTAATTGCTTTGTCTTACAAATTCATTAGGCCAAGTTAATTCTTGATTTTCGGCATTGTTTTTAACCTCATCATAAGATAATTGTTTTGAAGCAGCTTTAGCAAAACATTCTGCTATTTTATACACTTGTTCAGCAGAAGTGGTTTCATCCAATGAAATTCCAATGTTGCCATTTTCAAAATATCTTAAATTAATTTCAGCTTGTTCTGCAGCTACTTTTATTTCATTTTGTTTGCCATTGCTTTGGATATACAATGTATCAAAATAATTTTTATTCTCTTGAGTATAACCCAAAGAAACTATTGTTTGTTCAAGAGCTTTGGTCAATCCGTGAATTTTAGAAGCTATGCGTTTTAACCCATCAGGTCCGTGGTAAGTTCCATACATACCTGCCATGATGGATAACAACACTTGTGCAGTACAGATGTTGCTGGTTGCATTTTGTCTTCTAATGTGTTGTTCACGGGTTTGCAAAGCCATTCTTAAAGCTTTGTTACCATGTCTGTCTATACTTACTCCAATAATTCTACCCGGTATTTGTCTTTTGAATTCATCTTTGGTAGAAAAATATCCAGCGTGAGGACCACCAAAGCCTAGTGGTACACCAAATCTTTGTGAAGTTCCGATGACACAATCTGCACCCCATTCGCCTGGAGGTGTAAGCATCGTTAATGCCATTAAATCAGCTCCAACACAGACTAAAGCTCCTTTTGAGTGAGCCTTTTCTGTAAAGTTTTTATACGATTCAATGCTACCAGTATTGTTAGGATATTGAATAAATGCTCCAAAGAAATCTTCAGTAAATTCAAATGTTTGATAATCTCCCATCACCAGTTCAATTCCAATTGGATTGCTTCTTGTTTTTAAAATATCTAAAGTTTGAGGAAACACATTGTTATCTACAAAAAACTTAGTTGATTTGTCATTTTTATGAACACTGCGAAACATTGCCATGGCTTCTGCAGCAGCAGTTCCTTCGTCTAATAAACTGGCATTGGCTATAGGCAACCCAGTTAAATCAATGATCATAGTTTGATAATTCAATAAAGCCTCTAACCTGCCTTGAGAAATTTCAGCTTGATAAGGTGTGTATTGAGTGTACCATCCTGGATTTTCCATGATGTTTCTTAAAATGACACCCGGAGTATAACAGTTATAATAACCCATACCAATGTTCTGTTGATATAATGTATTTTTAGATGCTACTTTTTTTAGTTTGATTAAAAATTCTTGCTCAGATTCAGGTTCAGAAATGTTTAAATCTCTATTCATTCTGATAGAAGCAGGAACAGTTTTATCAATCAATTCAGCTACTGAACTAACTCCAATAGAGTTTGTCAATTCTTTAATTTCATTTGAATCCACAGCACCATTGTGTCTGTTTTCAAAAACATCAGTATTACCAGTGTATAATTTCATTAAAATTGTGGTTTAAAAAAGTGCTGCAAAGGTAATATTTATTGCATTCTTTTTAGTTAAAAAAAATAAAAAAATTAAAGCCCTTAATTCTACTGCGAATCAGCTATTTATAGATAGCAATAATCTGCTCTTCAAACTGATTTGTACATGCGCGATACATCCCTTCACTGTTAAATGGCATTTCAATGTTTCCATGTTTATCTAAAGCAACAAGACCACCTTCTCCATTTATTTTTACCAATTTATCTAATACTACTTTATTGCATGCCTCTTTTAACGACATTCCAGCGTATTCCATCAAACAACTGATGTCATAAGCAACCACACTTCGAATAAACAATTCACCATGACCTGTACAACTGATAGCACATGTGTTATTATTGGCGTATGTTCCTGCTCCTATAATGGGAGTATCACCTACTCTACCCCATTTTTTATTGGTCATTCCTCCAGTACTGGTTGCGGCAGCTAAGTTACCATATGAATCCATTGCAACAGCTCCAACAGTGCCCATTTTATTGTTTGATTTTTGTGTGTGATCTAATTGGTAATTTTCAGTGTTTTTTATTTCATTCCATTGTTCAAATCTAAAATTTGTATAAAAATAATTTTCATCTTCAAATTCTAAGTTTTCTGACAATGCAAATTGTTCTGCTCCTTCGCCCATCAACATCACATGAGGCGATTTAATCATTACCTTATTGGCCAATAATATTGGATTTTTTATGGATTTAATTCCAGTAACTGCTCCTGCATTTAAGTTTTTCCCCTCCATGATAGAGGCATCCATTTCATGTTTTCCCAAATGATTAAATACTGAACCCTTGCCCGCATTAAACAATGGATTGTTTTCTAATTCAACTACCGCAGCACAAACAGCATCAGTAGAACTACCACCCTCTTTAAGAATTTTTTTACCAGCATTCAAAGCTTGTTCTAATCCTTGTTTATAAGATTTTTCTAATTCGTCAGTTAATTTATCAGGTGAAATGGTGCCAGCTCCTCCATGAATGGCTATAGAAAATTTAGAGTGATTCATCTGATGCAAAATTATTGTTTAATGTTCTAAATTCTGTATTTTTATAAAGATAATTTTCAAATACTTACCACTTATAAAAACAATCTATTCAATCCATTTGATGATTTGATTGAATATGATTAAGTTTGCAGTTATTTTTAAACAATGGCTATAGCAATTAAAATGCCCAAAATGAGTGATACCATGACTGAGGGCGTAGTTAGAAAATGGAATTATAAAATAGGTGACAACTTAAAAAGTGGTGATATACTTGCCGAAGTGGAAACTGATAAAGCCACAATGGATTTAGAAAATTACGAAAAAGGCACCTTGTTGCACTTTGCCGTACAAGAGGGCGATGCCGCTCCAGTAGATTCTATTATAGCCATCATAGGCCAAACAGGTGAAGACTTCAGTGGTATTTTAAATGCTGGTTCAAACTCTACTAAAGCCGAAGTAAAAACCGTAGAAACTGAAAAAGTAGAAACAAATAAACCCGCAATAACTCAACAATCTACAACCACACCATCAGATAGTGATAGCCGAGTTAAAGCTTCTCCATTAGCTAAAAAATTAGCCTTAGAAAAAGGAGTAGAAATTACCTTGATAAAAGGCACTGGTGAAAATGGTAGAATCACCAAACGTGATATTGAAAATCACTCCACAGGCAGCAACACTGCTGTGGCAAGTTCTTATATAGCTGGCACAGAAAGTTTTGACGAAATCAATGTGTCTCAAATGCGTAAAACCATAGCTTCGCGTTTAGCAGAAAGCAAATTTACTGCGCCACATTTTTATCTCACCATGGAAATCAACATGGACAATGCACTAGCAGCCAGAGCAGCTATGAATACTGATACAGATATAAAAATATCAGTAAACGACATGATTGTAAAAGCATGTTCTATTGCCCTTAAAAAACACCCTTGGGTAAATGCAAGTTGGTTAGGCTCTAAAATCCGATTTAATCACCACATCCATATTGGAGTTGCAATGGCTGTAGAAGATGGTTTGTTAGTTCCAGTAGTAAAATTTGCTGACCAAAAATCTTTGTCTATCATCAGTTCAGAAATAAAAACTTTTAATGCAAAAGCAAAAGAGAAAAAATTACAACCAAACGATTGGGCTGGCAATACTTTCACTATTTCTAATTTAGGCATGTTTGGCATCGAAGAGTTTACTGCCATTATCAATCCACCAGATGCTTGTATCCTAGCTGTTGGTGGAGTGAAAGAAACGGTAGGAATAGTAAATGGTAACATTGCTAAAACCAATGTGATGAAAGTAACATTGAGTTGCGACCACCGTGTAGTTGATGGAGTTGTAGGTTCTAAGTTTTTAAATACTCTAAAAGATTTGTTAGAACAACCAGTAAAAATGCTTGTTTAATTTATTTTTAAAAAAAATATTAAATTAATATAGAGATAATATTAATAAATTTATATATTAACATTCAAAAAATTATTTAGTATATATTTTATAATATTTATATTATAAAAAAAAAAATAATTAACTA
>CAYVDH010000021.1:0-30835 GCA_964450355.1 uncultured Flavobacteriaceae bacterium | reverse complement strand
GCTGAAAGTTCAAAGTTAAAAGAAAAGCTTTTTAATAAATATTTTGGATTGATTCTTATCATCATTGTTTTTATTTTTTTATTTAGGTTTGCCAAATTGATGTTGTGGATATAATTAACGAGTTTCTAAATTTTAGTATGCATTAAAAATAAATTAAATTTTTTTGCGCAATCAAAAAGTTGCATATATATTTGCAACCGATTAGTTTCTTAATATAAGTGTAAAAATGAGAAGGGATGTTTTTCAGGCAATAGCTGACCCAACAAGGAGGTCGATAGTAGTATTAATAGCCTTGCAAGCGATGACACCAAATGCAATAGCCGAGCATTTCAGTTCTACTCGTCAAGCAGTATCAAAACATCTTAAAATATTAACTGAGTGCGAACTTGTCAAACAAGAACAAAAAGGCAGAGAAATTTATTACTCACTTGAGGCTGAAAAAATGAAAGAAATAGACCAATGGCTTGAGCCGTTCAAAAAAATATGGGAGAGTAGATTTAATCAATTAGACAATTTATTATTAACAATTAAAAAAAATAGAAATGAAAAATAACTTATTATTTGATTTTACAATCAACAAAGAAACACAAACAGTGCAAGTAATTCGTGAGTTTAATGCCAATTTAAATGTTGTATGGGATGCATGGACAAAACCCGAATTGCTTGATCAATGGTGGGCGCCAAAGCCTTATCAAAACAAAACAAAAGTAATGGATTTTAGAGAAGGAGGTATGTGGTTGTATTGCATGATTAGCCCTACAAATGAAGTTCATTGGTGCAAAAATAATTACATAAAAATTGAGGCCCTAAAAGGTTATGTTGGATTAGATGCCTTTTGCGATGAAGAAGGAGTTATTAATATGGATTTTCCAAGAACGGAATGGTCAAATGCTTTTAGTGAATTGGATGGCATAACAACAGTTTCAATTTCTGCAAAATATTCTACACTAGCCGATTTAGAAAAGGTAATAGAAATGGGCTTTAAAGAAGGATTTACTATGGGATTAAATCAATTAGAGGAGTTGTTGAAAACGCTTTAAATGTTACTAGAATGTAATCGAGTATAATTTCCAGTTTTATTTAAGATGAATTCAATTCAAAAGAAATATTTACAATTCAGTGAGGATTATTTTAACTAAACACAAGAAGGTGTTTTGATATTTTTTAATATTTCATTTTTCAATGAAATTACATTTGCTTTTCAATTGAAAAAATGACATTAAAATCATTGTTTATTTTAGGAAAGGCAATACCTTTGTACCATGGCACCATTTTTAGTTATTTTAGGCATATTGTTTATCAGTTTTGCTGGAATTGCAGTTAGAGTCATATTCATCAAAGACGGCACCATGAGAGGTACTTGTGCTTCGCAAACACCTCAATTAAACAAAGAAGGTATAGCCTGTGGACTGTGTGGAAGAATGCCTAACGAAGGTTGTGGTGAAGATGATTTAAAGAAAGCTTAAAATTTATTCTTTTCAATAAAATCAATCCATTCTTGGTATTTATTATTACTCAATACTCTTGGAAATTTATTTTGTGAACCAAATTTGCCTTGTTCTTGCATCCATTCAATAAAACAATGATTAGGTAACACCCTGACATAAAGCTCTTTTAAAGCGTGTTTTCTTTCTACTGCATAGTCATCATTCACTTCACACATGTATTGGTCTATTTTTTGAGCCAGTTCGTTTTCGCTAATAGGGCAATTGTCTATGGCTAAATACCATTGATGGGAATGTATGCCATTATTAGTCAATCCTTTTACTGTGTACTCATTTATTGGCAATTGAATTTCATCACTCAACAAACTGATTACTTTGTTCATGTTATCGACACTTACATGCTCTCCACATAAACTTAAAAAATGCTTGGTTCTGCCTGTAATTTTAATCTCACATTCTTCAAGATTAACAAACTTAATGGTGTCGCCAATTAAATAACGCCATGCTCCAGAACAGGTTGTTAGCAAAATAGCGTATTCTTTGTTCTCTTCAACTTGCTTTAAATTTAGCGCGATGGCATTGGGGTTAAGATTGCCATTGTCATCAAAATTCAATTCATTGAACGGAACAAATTCGTAAAACATTCCGTTTTTTAAATTCAATTTCATGCCCTTAGAATCCTTTTTGCTTTGATAAGCTACAAAGCCTTCGGAAGCTAAGTAAGTTTCAAAATACATGATGGGTTTTCCCATCAATTGTTCAAGTGTTTTTTTGTATGGGTCAATAGCTACTCCACCCCATAAATAAACACTAAAGTGAGGCCATATTTCATGGATGTTTTTTAAATTGTATCGCTTCAATATGGTTTCAAACAAAATTTGAATCCATGCAGGAACCCCTGCTATGGCAACAACATCCCAATTAGGTGCTTCAGCCACTATGCGGTCTATTTTTTTCTCCCAGCTTTTTTCAGCTCTTATGTCATGTGTTGGTTTTGAAAAACGATCAAACCAATCAGGTACATTGCTACTGGTAATGCCACTTAAGTCGCCAGCATAAGTTTCTCCTTTATTATTGTAATATAGACTGGTACTACCTGCTAACATCAAATAGTTTTTGGTGAGGTAATCTTTAGGAATATCTGTTTTAGCAATGCTGATAATTTGTCTCAAACTGGCTTTGGTTATTGATTTTATCATGTCGCCCGATACAGGAATGTATTTGCTGCTTCCTTCGGAGGTACCTGAACTCAGTGCGAAATAATCTATTTTATCTGGCCAAGTCACATTTTCTTCACCATTATAAGCTTTGTCCCACCAAGGTTTCATGTGTTCATAGTTCGAAATAGGAACTTGTTGGGTGAATTTTCTGTATAAATTACTTGAGTGAATGATGTCTTTAAATTTAAAATGTTTGCCATAAGCTGTATTTTCTGCTTTTTCAAGCATTTTTTTTAAAGTTCTCACTTGTTGTCTATGTGCTTTTTCGGTAGTAAGAGTAAAGGGTTGAGATAGCCTTCTGCCTGCATTTACAAGTTGCTTTAATATGTTCTTACGGTAATTAATGCTCATCAATGAAAGTGCAAATTAAAGAAAATAATTTATTCTTTTAACATTTAGCTTATTAACTTTGCCCTCCAATGGAAGATAACAAAGAGTTGTGGGCGAAAATATTGAATTTTATCAGTGTTAATTTCAATAAAAAACCAGATATGAATGCAGTATTATTCATTATAGGCATGAGGGAATTGGGTTACATCGAAACACGTGAATTTAAAAAAGATGAAAAAGTAAATTTAATGCACATAGCCATGTGTAAAATATTAAGCTATTCAGGGCATTATGAACTCAAGGGCATGGACCAAGATGGATGGCCCCATTGGGAATTAATAAAAAAATTACCCAATATGGATATTTTTGAACAAGAAACGTATATTCGCACTCACATTATTGAATATTTTATAAGAGAAGAAATTATATGAAAATAAAACATTATTTAGGACTTTTTTTGATGGTATTGGCTGTAGCCTGTAACAACCCATCTACCGAAACTGGAAACACAGAAGATTTAACATCAACTACTGAGAACACCAACTCAATAGATACTCCACCGCCAACTGAAGCACCAATTGAACAAACTCAGTCAACGGAAGTAACTCAAATGCCAGATAACCATATTTATGCCCACATCAATACTTCTAAAGGGGAAATTGTATGTGAGTTAGAATATGCAAAAACTCCGCTTACTGTGGCTAATTTTATCAGTTTATCTGAGGGTAAAATAGACAACAACCAATGTGTTAAAGGCAAACCATTCTACAATGGCTTAAAATTTCATAGGGTAATCCCTAATTTTATGATACAAGGGGGCGACCCAAGAGGCGATGGTACTGGTGGCCCTGGTTATGAGTTTAAGGATGAAATACACCCATCATTAAAATTTACTGGAGCAGGAATATTGGCAATGGCTAATGCTGGACCTGGAACCAATGGCAGTCAGTTTTTTATCACTCACAATGCGACTGATTGGTTAAATGGAAAACACACTATTTTTGGACATGTTACCAAAGGACAAGACATTGTAAATAAAATTGCTCAAAACGATGTCATTAAATCCATTACCATAGAAAGAGTGGGAGAAGAAGCTAAAGCATTTAAAGCCATGGATATTTTAAACAATGTGATATTGAAAAAATCTGCGAATAATGCAAGTGCACAAATGAGTTCAAACAGTCAAGAAATAGCTCAATTTGAAGCTTGGGTAAAGAAAAATTATCCTAAAGCTAGAAAAGTAGGAGATATGTACATTTTAGAATCTGTAAAAGGAACTGGGGCAAAGCCAAATAAAGGTCAAACAGTTTCTGCTCATTATACTGGGTTGTACATTGATGGTAAAAAATTTGACTCATCTTTAGATGGTGGACAACCATTTCAATTTCAATTAGGTGCTGGACAAGTAATTAAGGGTTGGGACGAAGGATTTGCAAACCTAACTATTGGAAGTAAAGCTAAATTCTTAATTCCATATACTTATGGATATGGTGAAATGGGTCATCCTGCGGGCATTCCCGGAAAAGCTACATTGATTTTTGATGTGGAGCTTTTGGGAGCTAATTAAGCAATTAGAATTTAATCAAGTTCACAATTTCTTGATACCTTTCAGCACTGATTTTTAATCTTTCTTTGCTGAAGTTTAGGTCAGAGACTTTGTTCATGGGAACTAAATGTATATGAGCATGTGGCACTTCTAAGCCAATCACTGCCATGCCCACTTTTGTACATGGTATCGCTTGTTTGATAGCCTTTGCTACTTGTTTAGCAAATACATGCATGTCCGCAAGCAAGGCATCATCCATATCAAAGATGTAATCTATCTCTTGTTTTGGAATGACTAAGGTATGTCCTTCGGCTAGGGGGTTGACATCTAAAAAGGCTAAAAATTGTTCGTTTTCAGCAATTTTATAGCATGGAATTTCACCATCTATTATTTTTTTAAATATGGAAGACATGAAATTATAAACTGATAGATACGATCTTTAATTTCACTATACCTGCAGGAACTTGAATTTCTACTTCATCGCCTTTGGCTTTGCCTATTAAACCCGCACCTATGGCCGATTTACTTGAAATTTTGCCAGATTTAATGTCGGCTTCTTTTTCTGAGACAATGGTGTAAACCATTTCTTTTTTTGAGTTTAAATTCATTACTTTTACTTTGCTCAAAATGTTGACTTTGCTAGTGTCTAACTTACTTTCGTCTATGATTCTAGCATTTCCAAGCATGTTTTCTAAATTGGCAATTTTTGCCTCTAACAAACCTTGAGCTTCTTTGGCAGCATCGTATTCCGCATTTTCAGATAAGTCGCCTTTGTCTCTAGCTTCAGCTATTTGAGCACTAATGGCAGGTCTTTGTACGCGTTTTAATTGGTCAATTTCTTTTTTTAAATTGTCGTATCCTTCTTTGGTTAAATGAACAATATCACTCATAATGTTTGTATGTTTAGTAAAAAAATAAGTGCCTTCATGTTATTGAAAGCACTTATGCAAAGATATAAAAAAATTAATTAAAAATAAAATCTACCACCAATTCTACTAAATCTTGGAGCTTGGTAATTATATACATTGTCAACAGAAGTGTTGTAAAAATATTGATATGAGTTGGCATTCAATTGGTTATTAATGGCTTGTTGACCCTGAGGAGAATTTAAATACCCATCGTTGATTGCTGAGCCTGTATATGGCCACACAAAGTTGACATTTCTTCTGTTCAGTAAATTGTCAACAGATAAATACAATTGGAAGTAAGCACCCTTGCCTTTTCCATTTATGTTACTTACCCATCTGATTGGGATGTTTTTTTGAATGCTCATGCTGGAGTTAAATTGCCAAGGCAATCTTGATCCAAAAGGAGTCCCTTTTATTGGAGCTCTATCTGCCGAACCTTGTTGAACAGCTTTGGAAGTAGCAGTGTAAGGTAATCCTGATGATGCAACCAAAGTGAAATTAAAATTGGTGTTTTTTAACCACATAATTTTACCTGTCATTGGTCCTTTGTATTCTTTTCTATTGCCCTTAATTTTGCTATCAAAAAATTCCCAATTAATAATGGTTTTTAATTGATGTCTGATGTCTAAATTTCCCATAGGAAATAAAGATCTTAAATTGGGTTGATTGCTCGCTATTAATGCTCTTTGTGAATTGATGTTAGAGCCAGTTCCATCAGCAAACTGCAATGTGTAATTTCCATTGATAGTCATGTTGTTTTTAGCTTTAATTTGAGCTTCAGCAATGAAACCTTTGACTGTAGAAAAATCAATGTTGTTATAACTGATATAAGTCATTGGATAGGCGTGATTGTACTGAAAAATAGCAACATCGTTTTTTGTTTCTCTATAATAACTTATTAATCCTATTTCAATATTGTCTTTAAAACGTTGTTTGTAACCTATTTGATAATCGTTGGTAATTCTAGAATTAAGTGCAGGATTCGCTAGAGTGTTGCTTGCTTTTTGTGTCATGTAGTAATAATCGTCTATGGTTAAAAAACTTGCATCAGCATTAGGTCTTTGTGTCAATACATCATAACTGGCATAAAAAACACTGTTTTTATTTAAAGGAAAATTAAATGATACCCTAGGTGAAATGTGCACTTTTGGTTTGTAGTCTTTAAATGAATTTTCAGTTATGTTTTGATTGTTTGGGTCCACTAAATATGGTGCAATTTTTCCATTGCTGGTGTTATTTGCTATCAAATCAGGATTGGCTAATTTATTGCCGTTAGCATCGTACCAATCGTTCTCTTTTCTATAACCTAAAATTTTACTTGGATTTTTTACATCATCTACATACACGGCATATTCTGATTCTATGTTCTCTGGATGATACACTTCAGTTCCATTGATAGAGCTTACTTCGCCAGCTGTTTTTATAGGGTATAAGGAGTAAGGGTCTTTCAATACTAATTGATTGGCATCGTACCTATCCACTCGCACTCCTAAATTGAATTCTAAATCTTTAAAATTGAATTTGTCTTGAAACCACATAGCTGTGTAAATGGGTTGAAATGCACCTATGCTTCTTTTGTTTTTGTCATTTATAAAATCATTAATGGAAGGTCGTTTTCTAATTTTATTACCTTTGTAATCGTATCCGTAATAATTAACCAATGAACTGCCATTATTCAATAATTCATCGGCACTAAACATGGAGATATTAAAATCCTCAGGTTTGTATGAATTGATGTCTAAATATGTAGATTCTGTAATTGGTTTTCCATTGATGTCCAATGCTCCTTTTTTGATTAATGATTGTCTAAATTGTTTGTCAAATTCCGATTGATTACTATAATTAATCAATCTGTTGTATCTTACTGTGTCTTGAAAAATGCCATTGGCATCATAAGATAAAATAGGATTTGATTTGTCTAACTCTGTAATGTGATTATTAGCTAGCAAATTCATTTGTCTCCATAAATTGTTTGCATTTAAACTGTAACCTCTATACACTGTTTGTTCGTATGTCAATCCAAATTGTAAAGCATGTCCCTTGTCTTCTTTGTCTTTTTTTACTGGTCCTTTTAATTCTGTTTCCAACATGGCATATAATCCGTATCTTTCTACTTGTCTTTTACTGTAATTAGATGTTTGTGTTCCTTGTCCTGCCATCATGGTACCGGGTGAGTTCCATAATGAGTAGATGTTTACTGGGTTATAACCATTTAATAGTCCTAAATTTTGTAAAATATCTACATCGCTGCTTATTGTTCTGCCTTCGTCATGCGCTTTATCAAAAATCAATTTCGTGTAATTGCCCCTTACCTTATTGATATCCGCTTGCACAAATCTAACAGCAGTATCTCTAAATCCAGTTTGTTCCCAAAAATTTCTTAAATAAACGGTATCGCCATTTTGATCTATCATTTTTTTAGTAGGGGTGGAAGGGTTATTTAAATTGCCGTAATAGGAATAAAATTCAGTATTGTAATGTTTGAACTGTCCTAAATATCCATACTTGAAAATTTGGTCTTTAAATTCTCTGTCTTGAACTTTGCTCCAAGAAGATTGATAATCTATTCTAGCGCTTAAAAAAGTGTTGTTGAGAGTCGTTGACTTTTCTTTCTTATTGGCATCAGGTTCTTTGAATTTTTGGTCGTATCTTAGGTATGTTAATACATCATAACTTGTTCTGAATGGATTGTTTTTGTATGCCATGATGTTGTTGCCACTAGAACTTGATTGAGCATAATTAAAATTAGAAAATGAAGTTAGTAAACAGTATTTGTTTAGTTTGATATCGAATTTAACTTGAGCTGAACCAGACATGGATGCAGCATTTGGTCTTACTTTTTCTGTGTTAAAATCATTTTCAGTCAAATAATTTGCAGCGTGAACATAGGAGCCACTTTGATTCACAATCAATGGTTGTTTTTCAATTTCATCTAATTTTTCAGGTTTTATTACTTGATAACCTATAAAAGAAGGAACATCCTTTTGATAATTAAATTGGCCACCAAGGTGCATAGATGCTATGGCAATTTTTTTAATGTCACTATTCCCTTTTACATATTCAGGATTTACTTTGAATAAGATAGGAGTGCTGTGATATAAATCGATTGAATTGAGGTGAAAGGGATTGAATAAGCTCGATGAAACGACATCAAAACGATTTGATTTATGTGAGGTAATGCTACCACCTTTTGTTAAAATAGAAATTGCCATACCTGTAAAATCTCCATATTGAGCAGAGATACCCGATTGATAATTGTCCACATAACCTAACATACCGCTAGAAAAATTGCTATTCAGTACCCTGATTCCATCAACAAAAACTTGTGTTCCATCTACTCTGGAGCCTCTGCTACTAAGTCCACCAGGAGTTTGAACTACCCCCGATGATTGACCAATAATAGAAATAGGTCCTAAAGCTGTTTTAAATATTTCATCTCTTGTTTTTGGTAATTTATCTGTAATCGGTTTTTTAATAATTGTTCCATTTACTTTAATGGTATTTAATTTATGAAAGAGGTGATTGAGTTTGATTGTTTTTTCTTTATTAAAATAAATTGTTTTTCCTGCATAAACTTCAAAGGTGTCTGTTCTGGATTCATTAAATTGATTCTTTGTACAAATGATTTGATAACTACCGGGGTTGATATTTGAGAAAGTAAAACTGCCATTTTTCTCTGTCAACACACTGGCGTAAATTACTTTAGGATTGTTAATGTCAAATAATTTGACATCGACACTGTCTAATAAAGTATCTCCTTGATTTTTAACAATACCTCTGATATTGCCCAAATTCGATTGAGCTTTCAAAGGTTTGAAATAGCTTGATACAAGCATAGCTATTCCAATGATGATGATTTTTTGTAACATAATTTTTAATATTTATTTAATAAGTATCCAAGTCTAATTGTCTCATAACGCCATACCATTTCAATATTTTTTCACCTAGGTCGCCACAATCTACATGGATGATGTAAAATCCGCTTGCAATAGGAACTCTGTTGTCGTTTTTCAAGTCCCAATCAGACCAAGTTAATAAATCATCTTTTTTGATTCTGCGAACTAAAGTACCACTTAAAGTGTAAATAGAAATAGTAGCTTTAGGAGGTAAATTAGTTATTTTAACTTTGTTGTCTATTGAACTTGACTCATAGCCAGAGGAGCCATAATACGGATTTGGAACAATGTTGATTATATTGGTAGATTTTTTACCGGTTTCCACACTGTTTTCATGTTTTACATTTTGAGTGTTAAAAGTGTATTTTGGCAATGCTTCATCAGTTACTTCTCCATTTTTTTTGGTGTATGGTTTACTCATGTAAATACTTATACTTACTTCGGAAGGTGGTACTCCATTGTTTACTACATATTGATTGCTAGATGTCATTGCAGGAATTACCCACATAGCTTGACTAAATACCTTTCTTTTCTCATTTTGAGAAGGACTTTCATCCACTTTACAAGTCAATATTTTTTGATAATCTTGGCCTTCGTCATAAGTTGGACCATAATAACTTCTGTTTGGCAATCCAGCATAACTCCCCATGATGTAAACAGTGTGTTTTCCTCCCATAGTAAAAGTGTTTCCTTGTACTAAATTTGAAGTTGGGTTCCATAACATATCACTTCCATTTTCATCTTTTAAATGGGAGTCTTCACCAAACATAATATTTAATCGTTCACCGGTTTCTAAATTAATAGCATACCCGGGAAAATAACTTCTGCCCATGTCTGTAGTACTGGTAATCCAACCAGTTAAGTTGCCATTGCCATCGTGTGTAGGAGTTTTAGAAAACTGATAGCGCATGTTAAACTTTTCCATGTTGCCTTCAGTAGTTTTTTTATCCTCGCCCATTTCTAATACCACGCATTTAGTCCATTGTCTAACATCTTGAGTAATGACTAATTGTACGCTAGCTAATTCAGAAAATGGATTATCCTCAATGCTTCCTTTGTCCCATGCTAAATTATATAATCTTTCACCATTTGGGCCAGTTTCATTTACATTAGAACACATAAAATATGGGGCAATTCTTCTATCCCATATTTTTTCAAAATTTTCATAAGGGTCTAAAGCATCAATACCAATATGATTCATATCATATTCATAACCTCTGTCTTTAGAATAAACATCAGCTTCGTTTAAATTATGTATCCCTGAACGAATCCAGTTTAAGGGAGAATTACTTATTTGGTCATTGTCCATAAGTGCAGTTAACCATTTATTTGTTTCGTCAGCAAATTTTACATCGTATCCAAGCAACCCATTGTTTAATTCATCGTATGGATTAAATAGTGGGGTAGGTACTTGTTGAATCTCAACAGCAAGCCCCCAATCTTTTAAATTTTTATTTTTTTTAATGTTACCACCTATTTGTTCTCTTCCTTCCATTGTTTCATTTTTTTGTTCAATGGTAGTTTCAGAATACACAACATCTCCTGATGTAAGATTAGTAAGTTTCCAATAGCTTCTCGAGGATATAGAATCTTGGATTAAATATTTTCCCTTTGGCTCTACCTTTACATTGGCAGGTTCAATGAATTCAAATTGAAAATTGGCGTTAGGAACCAATAGTGGATCAACAATTTTTATTTTTACTGGACCTTTTCCACCAATATACACTGGGTTAACAGATTTGCCATTAGTCAATATTTCATTGATGGTTTCTTTGCTGAATTCTAGAATTTGACCACCATTTCCTCTTCCAGATATTTGTTTTAAAATAGGTCCATCCCCGTATTGACTATTTATTTTACTTCCAAAAAATTCAGGGTCTGTTTTATGAGGAACACCAATTAGTTTGACAGTATTTCTACCCGGCAAAAATTGAATTGCTTCATTTTTAGTGATATCATTAGATGGAAAACCATAAGCTAAAATTAAATAATAATAGGTTTTAAAATCTACCAATGATTTATTTGAACCTGTTGCAAAGGCATCTTCTTTTAAACTTAAAGTATGAAAAATTCCTTTATTAGCGCCATCTACTTTTAATTTAGGAATATCGGCAGAAACTGTTGCATCGTATTCTTTGTTGATTAAAATACTGGTATTGTCTATCACATCACACTGTGCTACTAATCTAGCTTTTTCTATGTTTTCTAAATCCGAATTTGAAACTGAACCATCTTTCAATTGGTAAATTAAGTACCCTTGAAATCTGTAATCAATTAATTGGTTTTTTTCATTTTTAATGTTCTCTTTGTATTTCTCTGTAGCTTCTGTATTTAGTAATTTTAATATCAATTCGTTTTCAAGTTCTTGAATTTCTACTATAGGAGGTTCAGGACCATCTGCTAAATCAAATTTATTATTAAATAACTTTTGTGCTTTGTCGCTTGCTACTTTCAGTAAATTTAATGATCCTGTTGCACCACCTAATGTTGTTTTAGCCCAAACAACACCTACTGTTACTTTTTGAGTAGCGCCAGGCAACAAAGTGAAAGGTCCTGATGATTGTAAAAATCTTCTATCTCCAGGCTGATTACCAGCAGTTCTCTCATTCCAATTTTTTGGAAAACTTGGGTCTGGATTGGTCCCATCATCATAGGCATATTTTGTGTTTTTACCTAAAAAAGACATGCTTTGACCATTTCTAAAACTGCCTTTTAAATAATTGTAATATTCATTTGCATTTCTTGGGTCACCGTTGTATAACCCTGAATTGTTGTAAACAATAAAAGTACTCATGCCAAGTTGATTGCCTTGGTCATCAAGTGGTCCCTCAAAAAAATCAACGCCAATGCTAGGAGGATTTAATCCATAACCTAGCACACCTTCATCATTGTCATCACCATTGTAGCAATAACCTAAACTTCTTCCCACATCACAACCAACATAATCATCTGAATAATTGCCTAAATCTGGGTCCACCCATTGACCAAAATATGTTTCTTCAATAGTTTCAAATCCTCTATTTACAATTTTTGTTCTATAAAATGTCATGTTATTGATTTCATCATTTGTAGCAAAAGCAAATGCAGTTGTTTGCAATTCCACACCTATAGGAATCCCACCAGTTTCAGAGTGTATATTTCCTTTGTCATTGTAAACATACCACAGCATTTGGTCTGGTTGATCTTTAGGTAAATTTTTTAGGGGATCTCTGTTTTCATCGAGAATTGCATAATCGCCAAGATAAGGTTCATAAATTCCATTGTTATTTAAATCAAAAAAGGGAGCTAAGCTGCTAGTTTGATTACTAAACATTGGGTTATTAGCATTTCCATAAGCTGGCCACAACAATACGTTTTCGTTCAACTCACTGTTTTTGGATTTTTCTTGCAATAACAAATCTTCTCTAGTTATTTTAAAAATTTTGTCCCAAGCTTCACATCTGTTTGGTTCTGTATTAACATTGTTTAAATCTAACGTACCTGGAAAAAAATCATTGCCAAATGTTCTGTAGGTCATGGCAGCCAACTTTAAATTGCCATCGCCTTTACTTATTCCACCTAACCATAAAGCGCCAGCAAACAATGCGTTTTTTCTTACAGTATTTGCATCTGTAACTTTTGGGATTTCGTACTTGGGGTTGTTTAAATCCCACCACATGTCTCCACCATTTAAAATTTTGGCCCTAACATTATTAATGTCTAGGTCAGCACTTTGAGAGGCAGCTTTACAGGTGTTGGAAAATTCTGTAGGATTAGAAGATTTAGATTGATTTGAGGGATTTTTGCTAAGTAAATTTTGAATTTCCCTCGCTTGCAAATTGCCCATAAATAGGGCAACAGCAAACATTGCTGTTTTGATAATACAATTTGGTTTCATACGGCTTTTTTAACATGTCTTAAATATTTAAATACAAAAAATAAAATGAATTCATAGATGATAGGAATATAATAAGGTTGAATTCATTGGTTAGAGGTGATTAATAGACTGACATTAGATTCTCTAATATAAAAGTAACTAATCACCTAAGTTTGAAAAGAACGTAGTATTACTTACCAACTTAATAAAAGTTGAAAGAGTAAAAGAGAATAAAGAAAAGAAGTTAATTAATCTAAAGACACACGCAATCCAAAAGTGTGAGTTCCACTGAATGGATTTGTAAATCTGTAAGAATAATCAATACCTAATGTGCTGTTGTTTTCCCTTTGAACATTTTTAGTTTTAGCGTCCACACCAGATTTTTTTCCTAAGGCAAACTGAACTGTAGTACCAATGTTTAACCCTGTATAAGCTGTTCTACGAGTATCGTAGTTGAATATGCCTTTTTCATAATCAAAGGCTGTTCTGAACATCAATATTTCTTTATAAGCATATTCTAATCCTAATGAGGTTTGATTGCTTGAAAAAGAGTTATTTGTAAAATTAGCTAAAGCAGATAATCTATGCCAATACAATAAACTATCTGAGTCCAATCTAAAATCATAACCAAAACCAATGTTGATTAAGGAAGGCAATTGAGTTTTATCTGCTCTTTGAGAAGTAGTAGTTACATAATTGCTATAGATATTTGATTTCACAGCTAAACCATCACCAGAATATTTTAAGTCAGGTCCTAAATTTTTAATGCTTACACCAAATCTTAAGTCAGATTCTCTTAAAGCAGCAGGGTTTGAACTTAAATATTTAGTTCTAGATTTTTGAGAACCTTGAAACAATTTAGTAGCATATTGTAAACCAGCATCAATGGCTATTCCACCAGTTCTGATTTCAGGAGTAGATTCACTTACGACTTTAAAATTCACTCCAGCAGATATATCTGAAGTAAAGTTGTAAGCATAGCCCAAACTGATGTTACTAATTGATGGCTTGTAAGTTCCTAATCCACCATTTGGTTGTTCAGTAGTAGTAATTGGAATTTGACCAATAGAGAAAGAGTTAACAGCAATTCCTAAAACACCATCACCACCTACTCTTTGACCAAATCCAAAGGCATTGATATTGATTCCAGTACCTCCTAACCAAGAGGTTCTGCTAAATCCTATTTCAGTACTAGATATTTTACCTAATCCAGCGATATTCATGTGAAATGCTTCGATACCGAAAACTCCAGCACTGTTAGAGTTACCAAGTCCACTGTTACGTCCCCAACCATTGATTAATAATTGAGTAAAACCAGCTTGACCTGCTCTTACATTTCCTTCATCAGCCAAGGCTATATTGCTTGATAATGCTAAGATTCCCAAGACTAAACATGTTTTAATTTGATTCATTTTTTTCATACTAATTTTGATTTTAAATTGATAAGGGAATATTAATAAGTATCCAAGTCTAATTGTCTCATAACGCCATACCATTTCAATATTTTTTCACCTAGGTCGCCACAATCTACATGGATGATGTAAAATCCGCTTGCAATAGGAACTCTGTTGTCGTTTTTCAAGTCCCAATCAGACCAAGTTAATAAATCATCTTTTTTGATTCTGCGAACTAAAGTACCACTTAAAGTGTAAATAGAAATAGTAGCTTTAGGAGGTAAGTTTGTAATTTTAACTTTATTGTCAACTGGTCCTGATTCATAAGCAGAAGAAGCATAATAAGGATTAGGCACTATGTTGATTAAACTGGTAGATTTTTTACCAGTTTCTTGGTTGACATTGTTGTGTATGCTTTCCGTGCTGAAAGTGTATTTAGGCAACAAATTAGAGCTAGTATCAGCTACCATTTTAGTAAAAGGTTTACGCATGTACAAGTTAATTTTAACTTCAGTAGGAGGAACACCATTTTTAAATTCGTAAGCTGCACTCGAAGTCATAGCAGGTATTACCCACATGGCTTGGCTAAATACTTGTCTTTTGAATGTAGGTGAAGGTGAATTACCAGGAGTTGTATTCAATAATGTTTGGTATTGAGCACCTTCGTCATAAATAGGACCTTTAAAGCTTCTATTAGGTAAACCAGGGTAACTTCCCATGACGTAAACTGAATGTTTACCACCAAAAGTATAATAACTTCCAGTACTTGTATAGCTTGATGTTGGATTCCAAATCATGTCGCTACCATTTTCAGAAGGCAAGTAGGAATCTTCACCAAAGACGATGTTTAATCTCTCACCTGTTTCTAAATTCATTGCATATCCAGGGAAGTAGCTTCTACCTCTTTCAGAAGTACTGGTAATCCAACCTGTTAAGTTTCCATTACCATCGTGAGTAGGAGTTTTAGAGAAATTGTATCTCATGTTGAATTTAGCCATGTTTCCTTCGGTTAAATTTTTGTCTTCACCCATTTCTACCACTACACATTTAGTCCACTTTCTAACATCAGGTGTGATTACTAAGTGCACACTAGCTAATTCTGTTAAAGGGTTATCAGTAATTTGAGAACCACTCCAAGCTTGACCAAATACTAATTCTCCCAAAGTACTAGCACCTTCTACTCTAGAACATAATGCATATGGTGCAATTCTTCTGTCCCATATTTTTTCAAAGTTTTCATAAGGATCATAAGAATCATTACCTGTATGTTGATTATCAAAATCAGCATTGTAGTCGTGGTTATAAGGGTCAAAATTTTGTGAATTAAGACCAGTAGTACCTGAGCGAATCCAGTTGAATGGAGAACCATTGCCTTGGTCTATATCTGGAACAGCAGTTAACCAACGTTTGCTATCGTCAGAGAAAGTAACATCAAATCCTAAGAAACCATTGGTAGTTTCACCATAAGGGTTTCTACCTGGTGTAGGAACTTGTTGAACATCTACTGCCAATCCCCAATCCCTTAGGTTTTTTGTTAATTTAGTTGGTCCACCAATTCTTACTCTACCTTGAGTTGATTCGTTTCTAATTTCAATGGTTGTGTCAGAATATACCACATCACCAGTGCTTAAATTGGTTAATTTCCAGTAACTTTTTGCAGCTATTGAATCTTGGTATTTTTGTAAGCCACCTCTAGGATTTACTCTCACATTGATTGGCTCAATGAAAGCAAATTCAAAGTTAGCATTTGGAACCAATAAAGGGTCAACAACTTTAATTCTTACTGGGCCTTTTCCACCAATATACACTGGATTATCAGATTTTCCATTAGCCAATATTTCATTGATGGTTTCTTTGCTGAATTCTAAAATTTGACCTCCGTTTCCTCTACCAGACATTTGTTTTAATATTGGACCATCACCGTAGCTACTTTTTTGATCACTTCCAAATTGCTCAGGAGATGTTTTATGTGGAACTCCAGAAAATTTAACGGTATTTCTACTTGCTAAAAACTGAACAGGTTCTTGTTTAAGTGGGTCATTCGAAGGATAACCATAAGCCAACACCAAGTAATAATATGTTTTAAAATCAATTAGAGCTTTACTTGATCCAGAGGCAAATGCATCTTCTTTTATACTCAAGGTATGGAATACACCCGTGTTTGAGCCATCAACTTTTTGTTTTGGAATGTTAGCTGAAACAGTAGGGTCAAATTCTAAATTAATCATTTGTGAAATGTTATCTTTCACATCGCATTGAGCAACCAATCTAGCTCTTTCAATATCGTCCAAGTCAGAGTTAGAAACAGTTCCATCTTTCAATTGATAAATCATGTAACCTTGAAATTTGTATTTAATGGTTTGATTTAATTCATTTTTAATGTCTTCTGAATAGTTTTCAGTTGGGTCAGTGTTTAAAAACTTCATTACTAATTCATTCTCTAATTCTTGTATTTCTACTGAAGGAGGTTCAGGTCCATCAGCTAAATCAAATTTATTATTGAATAATTTTTGAGCTTTATCACTGGCAATTTTTAATAAGTTTAATGAACCAGTTGCACCACCTGAAGTAGTTTTAGCCCATACAACACCTACAGTTATTTTGTTAACAGCACCATGCAATAAAGTAAAAGGTCCAGATGATTGTAAAAATCTTCTATCACCAGGTTGGTTTCCAGCACTTTTTTCATTCCATTTTGGATTAGTAGCAGTTGCAGAATTACTTCCATCATCAAACATGTATTTTGTTTTAATGCTACCACCAACACCATTTCCACCGTATGTTACATCAGCACCATTTTGCCATTTGCCTTGTAAGTAATTATAAAAATCGATAGCTGCATTTGGGTTACCATTTACAGGGTTAAAGTCGTTGTTGTAATAAATAAAAGTACTCATACCCAATTGTTTTCCACTTGTGTCAATAGGACCTTCAAAAAAGTCAACACCAACACTTGGAGGATTTAATCCGTATCCTAATACTCCATCATCATTATCATCTCCGTTGTAACAAAAACCTAAACTTCTAGATACATCGCAACCAACATAGTCATCTGCATAGTTTCCTAAGTCAGCATCTACCCATTGTCCAAAATAGGTTTGATCCAACGCTTCGAAACCTCTGTTGATGATTTTGGTCGTATAAAATGTCATGTTATTTACCTCGTCATTGGTAGCAAATGCAAAAGCTGTAGTTTGAAGTTCTAATCCAATTGGAATACCACCTGTTTCTGAGTGAACGTTACCTCTATCGTTATAAACAAACCAAATCATTTGATCAGGTTGATCTTTTGGTAAGTTTTTTAATGGGTCTCTAGACCCATCTAAAATAGGATAATCTCCTAATTGAGGTTCATAAATTCCAGGAGTGCTAGAAGGAACATCAAAGAAAGGAGCTAATGTACGAGTTTGGTTTGTTGCAAAAGGAACAGTAGAACTACCAAAAGCAGGCCATTCTAAGATGTTATTTGCGATATCAGTTCCGCCTGAATTTTGTTGTCTTAATAATTCTTCACGTGTTACTTTGAACATTCTGTCCCAAGATTCGCAACGAGAAGGATCAGTACTTACTTCGTTGGTATCTAAAGTTCCAGGCCAAAAATCACTACCATTTTGACGGTAAGTCATGGCAGCAATTCTTAAGTTTCCATCGCCTCTACCTAGTCCGCCTATCCACAATGCACCAGCAAATAATGAATGTTTACGGACAGTATTAGCATCGGTTACTTTTGGTATTTCATATTTAGGGTTGTTTAAGTCCCACCACATGTCACCACCGTTTAGTATTTTTGTACGTACGTTGTTGATATCCAAGTCAGCACTTTGTGATGCTGCTTTACATGTATTAGCAAATTCGGTAGGATTGCCATTGTTGCTTTTTCCTCCGTTATTGTTGTTTTTAACAAAATTTTTAATCTCTGCGGCATTTAAGTTTATAGTGATAAAACTCAATGCAAAAAACACAACTTTTGATATTTTATTCATTTTCATCATATAATTATTCATTTTCTTTTTTTATTACAATGGATTAAAAGTACATTCTAGCTCCTAATCTCATGAATCTTGGTGCTTGATAGTTTCCTGGGTTATTTACAGCTGTATTGTAATAATATTGGTAAGCAGCAGCATCAAGCTGAGTTCTTAATGCTTGTTGACCTTTAGGTGAATTTAAGAAACCATCAGATTCTGGTGAACCAGTATAAGGCCATACACCATTGATGTTTCTGCGGTTAAATAAGTTGGTAGTATAAACATACACTTGGAAATATGCTCCTTTTGATTTTCCTGTTTCTTTGTCATTCCATTTGATTGGGAAATTCTTTTGAACATTCAAAGTAGATGTCAATTGCCATGGCAATCTTGAACCCCATGGAGTACCTTTAATTGGAGCTCTATCTGCTGACCCTTGTTGAACTGGTTGTGATGTAGCTGTGTAAGGTAATCCAGATGTAGCTGCAAAAGTGACGTTGAAGTTTACGTTTTTAAGAATCATTGTTTTGCCAATGATTGGACCTGAATAGTATCTTTTATCTTTTTTGTTTTTGCTATCAAAAAACTCCCAGTTGAATATACCTTTAATTTGGTGTCTAATATCTAAATCACCAAGTGGGAATAAACTTCTTAAGTTTGGTTGGTTACTTGCAATCAACGCTCTTTGTGAGTTGATATTAGAGCCTGTACCATCAGCAAATTGTAAAGTGTAGTTACCATTGATAGAGATGTTGTTTTTTGCTTTGTAATCCAATTCTATAACGAAACCTTTAACTGTAGAAAAGTCAATGTTGTTATAACTGATATATGTAACTGGGTACGCTTGGTTAAATTGGAATGCAGCAAGGTCATTTTTTGTTTCTCTATAGTATGAGATTAAACTCAATAATGTACTGCTAGATAATTGTTGTTTATAACCAATTTGATAGTCTGAAGTAATACGTGATGTCAAAGCAGGATTAGCTAAAATGTTAGTTGCTTTTTGTGTCATGTAAAAATAGTCATCAATGGTGATGAAGTTTGCACCTGCTGTTGGTCTTTGAGCCAACACGTCATAACTGGCATAAAATAAACTTGATTTATTTAAAGGGAATTTAAAAAACACACGTGGTAAAACATTCACTTTAGGTTGGTAATCTTTAAATGAATTTTCAGTTAAATTTTTATTTGTTGGATCTACTAAATATGGAGCAATTTTACCATTGCTAGTATTGTTAGCTATCAAATCAGGAGTTGATAATTGTTTACCTGTTTCATCGTACCAAGTATTGTCTTTTCTGTAGCCTAATATTTTTCTTGGATTGTCCACATTGTCAACATATACAGCATAATCACTTCCAACGTTTGAAGGGTGATTTACAGCATTTCCATCAATTTCTTTAACTTCACCTACGGTTTTAATTGGGTACAATGAGTATGGATCTTTTAATACCAATTGGTTAGCATCATATCTTTCCAAACGAAGGCCTAATCTGAATTCCAAATCTTTGAATTTGAATTTATCTTGGAACCAAGCTGCAGTATAGATAGGCATAAATGCTCCAATGCTTCTTTTTTCTTTATCTTGTAAAAAGTCATTCACTCCTGGACGTTTTTTAAGTTTATTACCAAGGTGGTCATATCCGTAATAAGAAACTAAGCTACTACCATTGTTTAATAATTCATCAGCACTGAACATATTTAAACTGAAATCTTCTGGTTTATATGAATTGATATCCAAGAACGTAGTTTCTGTGATAGGTTTACCATAGATATCTGTGGCTTTACTGTCAATTAATTTTTTTCTGAATTCTCTGTCAAAATTAGATTGAGAAGAGTAATTAACCAATCTGTTGTATCTTACAGTATCTTGGAATACTCCTTCGGAATCATAAGATAAAATAGGATTGCTTCTATCTAATTCGGCATTGTGACTGTTTGCTAATTGGTACATCTGTCTCCACAAATTTTGAGCAGAAATTCCGTACCCTCTATTTACAGTTTGTTCGTAGGTAATACCAAATTGCAAAGCATGACCTTGGTCTTCTTTGTCTTTTCTAATAGGACCTTTTAATTCGGTTTCACCCATTGCATATAAGGTGTATCTTTCGCTTTGGCTTTTGTTATAACCTGCTAATTGTGTTCCAGGGGTGTTCCAAAGTGAATAAATGTTCACAGGGTTATAGCCATTTAATAATCCTAAGTTTTGTAAAATTTGAACATCGTTAGTGATTGTACCTCCTTGACTTTCTGCATTGTCGAATATAATTTGAGTGTAATTACCTCTAACTTTATTGATATCTGATTGCACGAATCTTATAGCGGTATCTCTAAAACCTGTTTGTTCCCAGAAGTTTCTTAAGAATACAGTATCTCCATTTTGATCTATAAATTTTCTTGAATTGCCTGTAGGGTTATTTAGGTTACCATAATAACTGTAAAATTCAGTAGGGTAGTGTTTAAATTGACCTATATAACCATATTTAAATATATCGTCTTTAAAATCTCTATCTTGTGTTTTTCCCCAGCTTGATTGGTAGTCGAATCGAACTGTAAAATAAGAGTTATTTAAGGTTGTTCCATTTACTTTTTTTGCTGAATCCGGTTCTTTAAATCTTTGATTGTATTTAATGTAACCCAATATGTTTGTTCCTATAGACATTGGATTAGATTTGTATGCCATGATGTTATTACCACCATTTATAGAATTTGTATAGTTGAAATTCCCAAATAAACTCAATGTTGCAAGCTCAGATAATCTGAAGTCAAATTTAGCATTAGCTGAGCTGCTAAAATATCTAGCATTTGGCCTTACTTTAACAGTATTGTAATCGTTTTCATTTAAATAGTTGGCAGCATGAACGAATCCACCGTCTTTGTTCACTACCAATGGTCTGTTTTCAATTTCTTCTAATTTATCGTCTTTTATTACTTGATAACCGATGTAAGATGGTCCATCTTTTTGATAATAAAAGTTACCAGAGATAGACATAGCAGCGATTGCTATTTTTTTAATAGAGCTATTTCCTTTAGTGTATTCAGGGTTTGTTTTAAATAAAATAGGAGTTTGATAACCAACCTCAAATAAATTTTGGTGGTAAGGATTAAATAAACTCGAAGTTTGCAATTCTACACTACCTGATTTTCTGTTAGATACTCCACCTTTGGTAGTGATAGAGATACCTAAACCTGTAAAGTCACCATATTGAGCTGGAATACCTGCTTGTAAAATATCTACTTGTGCGCCAGCAGATTGGGTTAATCCTGAGTTAAATACTCTAACCCCATCTATAAATACGGCTGTTCCATCTGTTCTACTTCCTCTACCACTCAATCCTGATGATGTAGAAGTAACACCAGAAGACAAACCTGCTAAACCTGCAAAACCTCTACCACCTGTTTTTACTAGGTCGTTATTTGTTTTGGTAGTAGCAACTTTATCATCGTTCAACTTTTTCTTTTGATCAGAATTTTGTTTTTCTTTAATTGTTGTTCCACCAACAGAATATGCTTTTGAAGTCAATTGAATTTTAGGGTCAGTATCTTCATTAGAAGTTACATTGATTAACTTTGTTTCAAAATCATTATATGAAATCTTACGGGTTTTAATGATGTAAGCTCCTGGCTCTATATTTGTAAACGTGTAAGCCCCATTTGAAGTGGTTGTTTTTTTGTCCAAATAAGATTCAGTATCATCTTCGCGGTATAGCAATAGCTCAACGCCCTCTACAGGTTTGTTGTTTTCGTCAACAACTTTACCTCTGATTCCACCAGTATTGTTTTGGGCATTAGCTTTTGAAAAACTACCCAACAACAATCCTAGAAATAAAACAAATTTTAATGTATATTTAATTCTCATATATTCCTTTTTTTAATTTAAAAAGTGCAGCAATTTCTTATTTTTTTTTATATATTTCAACATTCGTCTTCATTTTTTTTATTTTTATCGGAAAATTCAACAATTTTTTTTGCTAAAATTTCACCTATCTTATAATAGCTCTCCTTAGTCCAGCCAGCAACATGAGGTGTTATAACTACGTTTTTTCTTGTAAATAAATTGTTAAATAATTCTTTCTCATTTTTGTCCAAATTTTGAATATTTTCATTTTCTAATACGTCTGAACCAAATCCTAAAATTTTTTTTGAGTCAAGTGCTTCAATGATTGATTCTGTTTTAACTATTTTGCCTCTGGATGTGTTAATTAATACAAAATTTTTATTACAATTGCTTATAAAGTCTTCATTTATAAAGTGTTTGTTTTGTTTATTCAAGGGAATATGTAAAGAGATGATGTCTGCCTTTTCCTGAATTTCTTTCAAACTTGCATTTTTATAGTTTTGATGAGATTCCACATCAAATCCTATGTCGTGTATTAGTATCTCACTATCAAACCCACTTAATTTTTTTACAAAAGCCTTTCCTGTGTTTCCAAAACCAATAACTCCAATGGTTTTACCATCAAGTTCAAAACCCCTGTTTTGTTCTCTATTCCATTTAAAATCTTTGATTTCATGGAAAGAGGAGCTAATGTTGTTGCTTAAATTCAATAACAGTCCTAAAGCATGTTCCGCTACTGCATTTCTATTGCCTTCTGGGGCATTTAATAAGGTGATTTGTTTTGTTAAAGCAGCTTCTTCATCTATGTTGTCCATGCCTGCTCCGCCTCTTGCTAGGCATTTTAAATGGGGGAGTTGATTTATTATTTCACTGTTAAAATTGATTTTGCTTCGACAAGCTATGATTGGGTAATTTTGAGCTGATTGAATTACTTGATTTGCGGCAATATTGGGTAAGTAATTGACTTCAAAATTATTAGATTTTAATGTTTCGCAAAAAACAGGATGAAAATCGTCAATAATGAGTATTTTTTTTGAATTAAGATTGGCCATTAAAGAGTGGGCGGTTAAACTTGAGCAAATAAACAAAACATTGATGGAATAAAAATGACAATTTGCCCACTCTTTTTTGGCTTTTGTAAACACATACTTTAATTTTAAAAAAACATAAACTAACATGAATTGATTTCTATACTATTCGACAGAAGTCAATAAAATTTCGCTGCAATGTTCTTTGATTTAATTGTTAAATAGCAATAAATCAATTATTTAAAATTTAATCTTTTTGATTTTTAAAATACCTTTCCCACAAATCTTGTATGATTCCATCTTTTAAACCGTGGTATGGGGTCATGATTTCATTTACATTGGTGTTTTTAAATATATCAATGTAAATTTTCCCAGCAATGTCAATTACTTCTGCTCTATCAGGATTGAGTTTTAAATGGTATATTCTCTCGTTTTGGTTCATTTTCTCAATGTCTTCTGTCAATTCAACGAGCTTTTTTAATTTTAAATAACCGTGTTGAGGAATGTTGGAGAGTTCGCCAAGTTTGTGAATGTTGCCTCCGGTTCCTACTCCTTTTATTTTTGGAACCCAACTTACATTTTCTTTGATCCAAACATGAAGTTTTTTGAGTTCTTCGTCTTTTATTTTGTTTTCTCTAGCTCTAACAGTGCCAATATTGAAACTTTTATTGATTAATGCCTTGTTGTTTTGAATTAAGGTAAGTTCTGTACTACCCCCACCAACATCTACATGCAGAAATATTTCATTTTTTGGAAGTAAGTGGATAAATGAATTCATTATCAATTTACTTTCATCATTACCACCTATAACATCTATGGTTATTCCTGTTTCTTTTTTTATGTGTTTTATTATTTTTTCAGAGTTTTTAGCATCTCTCATGGCACTGGTAGCACATGCTCTGTAAAAATCAACATTGTAAATGTCCATCAACAAGCTGAACGCTTTTATAGCCTTGGTTAATAATTCTAATTTTTTCTTGGAAATTTCTTTGGTGCTAAAAACATCGTCTCCCAGTCTGATTGGCAATCGAGTAAACTCTACTTTTTTCCACTCTGTTTTCAAATTGCTTAAGTCCAGTGGTCTTGAAATTAGAAGTCTAATTCCGTTAGAGCCAATATCAATTGCGCCAAATTTCATAGGGTATTAAAAAAATCGCAGCAATATTACAATGTTAAAGTTAGAAATTTGTATTAATTTTAAATTATCTAACATTAATTTTTTTTACAAATTAAAATTGCGGTTTTTAAACTCAACGGCTGTGTAATTTGTGTATTAAATAGCTGCTGCCTAACCCAACTATATAACCAGTAATGACATCGGTTGGGAAGTGTTTTCCTGCTCTCACTCTTAAATAACCTTGAATTGCAGGTATTATAATAGCACCTGTTAATATGTATGGGTTAGCCTTGTGATTTTTAAAATAAAGTTGATGTGCAAAGGCGAAACTAAATGCAAGTGAAGATACAGTGCTTGTGTGTGCAGAAAAAAAGGAAAGTCTTGATTCAGTTTTTAATTTTTCTGACATGTCAACTTCTTGATTGTACATGAATGGTCTATTTCTTAACGTCAATTTGAAACTATTAGCTAAAGCCTGACTTAATAATAAACTTTGTAAAGTTACCATTTCTATTTTAAAGAAATCTTTTTTTGTGTCCTTGTGAAATAAATAATAACTGTTAAATAGCAAACTTGATATGGCTAATCCATCGCTAATATGGGCTATTTTTTTTGAGTAAAAACGACAAGCAATTCTGTCAAAATGGTTGACATCACTTTGTTTTAAAGAAAGTACTTGGGATTCTGAAAGTGGTTTGGTTTTTTTCTGAAAATAAAAGGAACTACCAAATAATAGGGTACTTGAAGAAAATAGTACAATGTCTTTGTTTTTTGATGATTGATAAAATGCAGATTGACTATAACTATTTTGACTTATCAATAAAATCAAAATAAAGAAAATTAATGATTGTTTATACAGCAAAACTTTCACCACAACCGCAAGTTCTTTTGGCATTTGGGTTAATAAAAGCAAATCCCTTACCGTTCAGTCCATCCGAAAAATCAAGTTCAGTTCCTGCAAGATATAAATAGCTTTTTAGGTCGCAAACAATTTTTATACCATTGCTCATGAATTCTTGATCACTTTCTTTTCTTTCATTATCAAAATCAAGGTCGTAGCTTAAACCACTACAGCCACCACCTTTGACAGAAACCCTGACAAAATAATCAGTACTCATTTTTTCATCCGCCATCAATTGTTTCACTTTTTCTGTGGCTTTTTCAGTTATTGTTATTTCAGCAGACATGTTTAATTTGGGTTTAATTAATAGTGTTTTTTATTGTCTTCGATTGGAGCTAGTCCATTTTTAATTCTGTAATCATTGATTGCAGATTTAATGGCATCTTCTGCCAAAACACTGCAATGGATTTTAACTGGTGGTAAAGCTAATTCTTCAACGATTGACATGTTGTCGATTTTTAAAGCATCATCTACCGATTTTCCTTTTAACCATTCTGTAGCTAAGCTTGATGAAGCAATGGCGCTACCACATCCAAATGTTTTAAATTTTGCATCTTTGATTATGCCAGTTTCATCATCTACTTCGATTTGAAGTCTCATGACATCGCCACATTCTGGCGCACCAACTAATCCTGTTCCAACTTTGTTGCTTGATTTGTCTAATGTTCCAATGTTTCTTGGATTGTTGTAGTGGTCAATTACTTTATCTGAATATGCCATATATTGTCTTTGTTTAATTAATTTTAGTGTTGTTTGTTGTAGTTTAATGTTCTGCCCATTGTATGCTTTTTAAATCTATACCCTCTTTAAACATTTCCCATAGTGGACTCATTTCTCTAAGTTTGTTTACTGCTTCTTTTACATGGTTAATAGAATAATCTATTTCCTCTTCGGTAGTAAATCTGCTCAATCCAAAACGCAAAGATGAATGAGCTAGTTCATCGTCTAAACCTAATGATTTAAGAACATAGCTTGGTTCTAAGCTGGCACTAGTACATGCTGAACCTGATGATACAGCTATGTTTTTTACACCCATGATTAGCCCTTCGCCTTCAACATATTTAAAAGACATGTTGCTTACATGTGGTAATCTATGTTCAATGCTACCATTGATATAAGCTTCTTCTAGAGTTAATAATTCTTTCTCTAGTTTGTTTCTCAATTTTTGAATTCTTTCAGTGTCGGAACTCATTTCTAATCGGCACAATTCACAAGCTTTTCCTAAGCCAACAATGCCAGGAACATTAAGAGTTCCACTTCTCATTCCTCTTTCATGTCCACCGCCATCCATTTGAGCAGTCACTTTTACTCTTGGGTTTTTTCTGCGAACATACAAAGCTCCAACGCCTTTAGGACCATACATTTTATGAGCTGAAAAACTCATCAAATCTATGTTGTCTGCTATTACATCCACAGGGATTTTACCTACTGCTTGAGTGGCATCGGTATGAAATAGTATTCCTTTTGTTTTACAAAGGGTAGCTATTTCTTTCATTGGCTGAATAACACCAATTTCGTTGTTAGCATACATTACTGTTACCAAAATGGTATTGGGTTTAATTGCTTCTTCTATTTGTTGAATTGTAATTAAGCCTTTATCATCTGTTTTTAAATAAGTTATTTCTGCGCCTGATTTTTCAAGATGTTTACAGGTGTCTAGTATTGCTTTATGTTCTGTTTCAATTGTTATGATGTGGTTGCCTTTGGCTGCATACATTTCAAACACCCCTTTCAAAGCTAAATTGTTAGACTCTGTTGCTCCTGAGGTAAAAATGATTTCTTTGGAATCTGCATTGATTAATTGGGCTATTTGTTCTCTAGCATAATCAACAGCTTCTTCTGCTTTCCAGCCAAATGGATGATTTCTGCTTGCTGCATTTCCAAAGTTTTCATTAAAATAAGGTAACATGGCTTCCAATACTCTTGGATCCATAGGTGTTGTTGCATTGTTATCTAGGTAAATAGGAAGTTTTAACATGTTATTTAGAATAATTCTAAGTTGCAAATGTACATCAACTACTTGAATTTTTCAAAACCTATTTGAATATAGCTATAAGAAAAATTGATAAAACAATTTTACAACGTCTAAAAGTGGAATAATTATGGGTTGAAATACTTATGGATTTACAATTTGATAAAATGGGTTTTGACCGAAATGCCGCCAAATATTCCATATCCATTGATGATGTTATTGCTTATTGGAGTTGGTTCAGAGAAAGGGTCATCTGCATTGAAAGTTTGTAATTTATACCTTTTAATGTACTCATAGCTGTTTTTGCTGCATGTTGTGATTTCGATTTCATATTCATCATCTATTTTGTTGTTAACTAAGAATTCATAAGACTTTTCCCATTTCAGTTTTATTTCTTTAATGTTATTTTCATTGCTAATGAACAGTTGTTCTCCTATACTTTCCGACTCGTTGATATTTGAAATTTCTTCAGAGAAGATAGGGGAATTGTTAAAATAATTAGTACCACTGTATCTTTTCTTTTTAAATAGTTTTAAAATAATGTATTTATCGGATAAATTGCTGTTTGAATTGATTTTAATATTGAGGTATCCAGTGTAATTAGCATAACTTATTGTGTCGTTATATTTCATTAAGTTTTGTATGGTGTGGTATCCTGATGATGAACTAATACTGATGTCTTCAGGGATGTAATCTTCGCCACTTACTTTTGGATAACCTGGGTAATAACATTCAAATCTGTAGTATTTGTTTTTGCTTGGCAATTTAGAAAAATCACCATGAAAACAGTTGTATAATGAATTGAATTTGATTGAATCAAAAAGCACATTTTCTTCAAAAATTTTGATGTAAGCATTGCTGCTGTTCATGTTTCGGAAAGGTGCATTGTCTATTGGAGATAAACTTCGAGACAAGTTAAAGATAAAACTTGTGTCGGCATTAAAAAAACAATTGGTCACTAATTTGCTGTTGTGTTTTGGGAAATTGTCAACTTTCTCAGTTTTCTCACACGAGTTTAAAATCAACATTAAAGCAGCGCTAAAAATCAAAGTGTATTTCATGTATTAAAATTTAAAATTTAGATTTAAAGATGGTAATATAGGAAACAGTCCAACGCGTTTTATTTGTCTATTGCCTCTGTTGTCAATTCCTATTTTGTAATAAAAAGGGTTAATTCTGCTGTATGCATTGTAAATGCTAAAATTCAAGTCTATCATGCCCCATTTCTTTTTAAAGTGTCTTGTAACACTTAAATCAAGACGGTGATAATTTGCAAAACGGAAATTGTTTCTTCCAGTATAGGACAAAGCTGGTGTGTAAGTGTTTTGGAAATGATTAGTAGTGTATCCTGGGTAGGTGGCTGTTGCTAAAGTAATAGCATTGCCTGTCCTAAATACCCATACCAATCCATAGTCCCATTTTTCATTTTCTTTATAATTCAATACAAAAGATACATCATGTCTGCTATCGTATTTATAATAAAACTCTTTTCCAAAATTAACCTCAGGCACTGTGCGTTTTACCCATGATAAGGTGTAGCCAACCCAACCAGTTAAATCCCCCGTTCTTTTTTGAAATAAAAATTCAAATCCATAAGCTTTACCATTGCCTACTGCTACTTTGTTTTCCCACGAATTATTTACACTTAAAAAGGATGCACCTTCTTTGAATTCAATGACGTTTTTCATGTTTTTATAGTAGGTTTCAAAGGTGATTTCATAGGTTTCTTTAAATGATTTAGCAATACCAATTGCCACTTGATTTGAATTCATTGGTTTTACTTTGTCAGTTGCTGGAACCCATAAATCATTTGGTAATCCCAAAGTGTTGTTTGTCAATAGATGAATATTTTGCCTCATGTTAGAATAAGAACCCTTAAGGGATAAAGTTTTATTGAGCAAATATCTCATGGCTAAACGTGGTTGCAATGATGGGAAGTAGCTTCTTTTATAATTGTATAAATTGATGTGTAAACCATAGTTTATTTTCAATTTTTTAGAATATTCAAAATCATCTTCGGCATAAATAAAGCTCTCTAAGGATTGAGTTTTATCACTTCCAAATGTAGTATCAATAGTGCGTTTTCCAGTTTGTCTGAATTTTATTTCAGTTTGTCCGGGGATGAATTGGTGTAAAACTGCTGAAAAGCCAGTTCTAATGTAATGCCTGTTTAAATTGATTTCAGCATCGCTTTTAATGCTAAAATCTCTTATACTGCTTATAAAGCCATTATAATTGTATTGCTCAATGTTACTTGTATCATTAGTTTCACTATTGGCTGTTGATTGCGAAATTAAATAATAGTATTTTGTGTAGTTGATTTGAGTGTTTAAAAAAGTGTTTTTGTTGACAATTCGGTTCCATTTAATTCCACCTAATTGATTTCCCCATTGATTTTTTTCTTCACTTTCATCAGTAATTGTATTTCCATCATACAAATATGAATAAGGTTTGCTTTTTAAATAAAATTTATCTTTTCCTCCGTAATAGCTGAGAAAAATTCTGTCTTTTTTGCTTAATTTCCAATTGACTTTGGCATTCATATCAGAGAAAAAATACCCTTGTCTCATGTTTGAATTTCCACTACCTAATTGAAACAATGGCTGCAATAAAAAATCAAGATAAGTTCTTCGGCCCGAAACCATGAACGATGCTACATCTTTTTTAATTGGACCTTCCACAGTTAATTTGCTTGCAATTGCACCCACACTGCCTTCAACACTGTATTTTTTCATGTTACCGTCTTTCATTGTAACATCCAATACACTGCTTAATCTTCCGCCATATCTGGCAGGAAAACCTCCTTTTAATAATTGAACATGATTGATGGCATCACTGTTGAAAATGGAGAAAAAGCCAAACAAGTGGCTTGCGTTATAAACTGGAGCCCCATCAAGTAAAATTAAGTTTTGGTCAGGACCTCCGCCTCTCACATACAAGCCTGCGTTGCCCTCGGAGCCACCTTTAATACCAGGCATCAACTGTATTGCTTTGATGATGTCTGTTTCGCCAAAAAATCTAGGCAACATTTTAATCTGATTCATGGATAAACTGACGTTACTCATTTGTGTGCTGTTTACAGTTTTGTCGTCTTTTTTTGCACTGATTTTAACTGTTTTTAGTTTGAAATTTGATACTAAATCAATGTTAATGGGCATAGGAGTATTTTTAGTAACTAAAATGGCTTCGGTAGAATATCCCACATGGCTTATGACAAGGACGGCACTGTCCTTTATGGTTTTTAAACTAAAATAACCGTAATTATTAGTTATTGTTGAGCTTTCTTCGCCTACCAATTTTATAAAGCTGCCAATTTGCCGTTCCCCAGTTGCAGAATCTTGAACATAGCCATAAACAGTAATTTGGGAATGCAATTGAGAATATTTATAGCACAACATCAACTGTACCCACGGGTG
>CAYVDH010000020.1:0-31139 GCA_964450355.1 uncultured Flavobacteriaceae bacterium | reverse complement strand
AACAGGATGTGTACGCATGGCTAGTAAAAGTAATAGCTTACGATGGTAAGGAATATCAGTTTGAAGGAACAGTAAGTTTATTGAGGTAAGTTATCAATTTAAGTTTGCCTTAAATTGATATACACAATTTAATATTGTTATTATTGATAGTATTAGTATTTATAGAATAGTATATTTGCAAAAATATTTATAAGAAATGGCATATCCAGAATTATTAGTAGCTCCAATGAGAGCAGAATTGACTAATGTAGGTTTTACAGAGTTGAAAACAGCAGATGAGGTTGTTGATTTGCTAGACAATCATGATGAAACAATATTGATAGCCATAAATTCTGTATGTGGATGTGCAGCAGGTTGTGCACGACCAGGAATAATAAGATCGCTAAGCAATGAAAAAGTGCCAGCTAAATTATATACAGTTTTTGCAGGGATGGAAACTGAGGCTGTAAATAAAGTAAGAGAATATACACTGCCTTATCCACCTTCATCTCCTTGTGTAGCTTTGTTTAAAAATGGTGAAGTAGTTCATTTTGTTCAAAGAATGGATATTGAAGGGCATACAGCTGAACAAGTATCAGAAGCTTTAAAAAGTGCTTATAATCAATACTGTTAATTTATAAAAATTGAGTAATTTACTTAAGTCATTTTGAAAAAAACCTTAGTTATTGGAGCATCTTTAAATAGCATGCGATATTCCAATATGGCTATTAGGTTGCTCAAAGAATATGGCCATGAGGTTAAAGCATTTGGTCTAAAAAGCGGAGAAATAGGGTCAATAAAAATAGAAATTGACATAAACAAATTGCAAGAGGAGTTTCATACAATTACTTTGTATTTAAATCCCACAAATCAAAAGTTGTTTTATTCATTTATTATAGCATTGAAACCTAAAAGAGTTGTTTTTAATCCTGGAACAGAGAATGAAGATTTTCAAAATTTATTAGATGAAGCAAGAATTAGTTGGGAAGAGTCCTGCACCCTAGTGATGTTAAAGACTGGTCAATATTAAAATAAACTTTAGGGTTTAAATTTTCTTTTTAAAAAACGAAAAGTATATTCCATCATAAATAGATTGAATTTTAGAAATAAAATAAGCATATTTGAACAGTATTTCTATATAAAAGAAAGTCGAAAAGTTAAATTTAATCATGCTTTATTTTTAATTAAAACAAAGTAATTAAAGTGTTGATTTTGCTTGATAAATTAGGAGATAGATAAAAATTTGTAAAAAACAAAAACCCCTATATATGCCAAAAACCGTACACTTGCATGCACGGCTTTCGGCAAAAACTAAAACTATGAAAACACTTCAATTTTACATACAAAATATGTGCCATAATTTTAGTGAGATTCAAAATGTTTGCTATTAAATCGATAAAGCATTAAAAAATTGACATAAAAAAAGCTGTAAAGATAACCTTACAGCTTTTTTATTACTTAAACTATGAAAAACACTAACTTTATACTATTAGACAACAGTAAAAGTTAAAATGTTGCACAGCTAATAAAAATTAATTTGTAGCTACAGAAGATTTAGGAGCAGCGTCAATAATATCTTGGCTTGCACCGTCTTCAAATTTTTTGAAATTAGTATTAAATTTATCTGCTAATTCATTTGCTTTATTGTCATAAGCAGTTTTGTCAGCCCAAGTATTTCTTGGGTTTAAAATTTCTTGAGGGACATTAGGGCATGAGTTAGGCATTAGAACACCAAATACAGGGTGTGATGTGTATTCAACATTGTTTAATTCTCCATTAAGTGCGGCTGTCAACATAGCTCTTGTGTAGCTTAATTTCATTCTGCTTCCAATTCCATAACTTCCACCACTCCATCCAGTGTTGATTAACCAAACATTGATATCAGGGTTGGCATTTAATTTTTCACCTAATAATTTAGCGTATTTTGTTGGGTGCAATGGTAAGAATGCTTGACCAAAACAAGCTGAAAATGTGCTTTGAGGTTCAGTAATTCCAGCTTCTGTTCCAGCTACTTTGCTGGTATAACCAGAAATGAAGTGGTACATCGCTTGGTTAGCAGTTAGTTTAGAAATTGGAGGTAAAACACCAAAGGCATCGCAAGTTAAGAAGAAAATGTTTTTAGGGCTTTTGCCAATTGAAGGAACAGCAATGTTATCAATATAATTAATAGGGTAGGCAACTCTGGTGTTTTCAGTTACACTTACATCTTCGTAATTAACGGTATTGCTGTTTTCAAAAAACCTTACATTTTCTACTAAGGCTCCTGGTTTGATAGCATTCCATATTTGAGGCTCTTTTTCTTCTGTTAAATCAATGCATTTAGCGTAGCATCCACCTTCAAAATTAAAGACAGTATTATCAGCCCAGCCGTGTTCATCATCACCAATTAATTTTCTGTTTGGGTCAGCAGATAAGGTTGTTTTACCAGTACCTGATAATCCAAAAAATATGGCAGTATCGCCAGCTTCTCCAATGTTTGCAGAACAATGCATTGAAAGAACATTTTTTTCTTGTGGAAGTATGTAATTCAATACAGTAAAAATGCCTTTTTTAATTTCACCAGTATAGCCCGAACCTCCAATTAATATGATTTTTCTTGTAAAATTAATGATGGAAAAATTGTGTTGTCTTGTTCCATCTTCAGAGCCAACTGCTTTAAAGCTAGGAGCAGCTAAAATGATCCATTCAGGATTATCGTTGTTGTTTTCAGGTCTTAAAAATAAATTTTTAGCAAATAAATTTTGATAAGCGGTTTCTGTTACTACTTTTATGTTTAATCTGTAGTTAGGGTCAGCACAAGCATAAGCGTTTCTAGTAAATAATTCTTTTCCATTGTAATGATTAATTACTTTGTTTAACAATGCATCGAATTTTGATGGCTCAAATTTGAAATTCACATCGCCCCACCAAACGGTATTTTCAGTTTTTTCATCACATACAGTGAATTTATCTTTTGGAGAACGACCTGTGAATTCGCCTGTATCTGCAGCCAAAGCTCCTTTATCTGTTAAAACTCCTTCATTTCTTTCAAGAGCTTTATTTACAAGTTCTTCTGAAGTTAAATTGTCATAAATTTTGCTAGCATCATTAGCAATTTTATTTAAAATGTCTATGTTTGTCATGATATAAATAGAGGGTGTTAAATTCTGGCTGCAAAGGTACTTATTTTTTTAACTTTAATTTTATATATCCTCGCTTTTTTACTTATTTTATCCAATAAATGTAAATTTTTGTTCACATTTTAATTTCAATTAATTAAAATACGTTTAAAAAAAGATTTATATATTCGATTTGATAATTTCATTCTTTAATTTAAGAATTGTATAATAATGAGGTATTCATTATTTTAATTGTCAATACTTTGATTTAACTTAGTGTTCTATATGAATTTGAATCAATGGATATAAAATAATGAAAAAAGATGTTTTTATATTGTGGTAAAAAACTAAATTTGCAGACTTAGTATCCATGGAAAATTTTATTGTTTCAGCTAGAAAATACAGACCATCCGTTTTTGACGAGGTGGTAGGGCAGAAACACATCACTGATACTTTGCTCAATGAAATAAACAACAACCATTTAGCTCAAGCATTTTTATTCACTGGCCCTAGAGGTGTAGGAAAAACGACTTGTGCGCGTATATTGGCTAAGGTTATAAATCAACAAAGCACTGATGATTTAGATCAAGATTTTGCATTCAATATATTTGAATTAGATGCTGCTAGTAACAATGGCGTTGATGACATTAGAAACCTAAATGAGCAAGTAAGGATTCCTCCACAAATTGGAAAATACAAAGTTTACATTATAGATGAGGTTCATATGTTATCTTCTCAAGCTTTTAATGCATTTCTTAAAACTTTAGAAGAACCTCCTTCTTATGCAATTTTTATATTAGCCACAACAGAAAAACACAAAATATTACCAACCATTTTATCAAGATGTCAAATATTTAATTTTAAAAGAATTCAAATAAAAGACATGGTGGAATATTTAAAAACCATAGCGGCTAAAGAAAACATTAAAGTAGATGAAGATGCTTTGCATTTAATAGCTGAAAAAGCAGATGGTGGTTTGAGAGATTGCCTATCAATGTTTGACCAAATGGCTAGTTTTTGCGAGAATGACATAACTTATGCCAAAGCCTCTGAAAATTTAAACATTTTAGACCGAGATTATTTTTTTAAAATTACCGATTATTTGTTGAATCAAGAAATTGGTCAAGTTTTAAATTCATACGATGAAATTGTTAATAAAGGATTTGAAGGTCAAACATTTTTAAATGGTTTAAGCGAACATTTTAGAAATTTAATGGTTTGTAAAATGCCTGAAACAGCTCATTTGTTGGATGTTGGCGAAAATCATAAATTGAAATACGAAGAACAATCCAAATCCGTAGATTTAAGTTTCTTATTGAATGCTTTGAATATCAATAATCAATTTGATGTAGAATACAAAAACAGTAGAAATCAAAGATTGCATATTGAATTGGCTTTAATGAAACTGTCGCACATTAAAAGTTTATTAAGCTCTACAACAACACTCGAAGAATTAAAAAAAAAAGTGATGAGTATATAGCTAAAAGGCTTGAAAAGAAATCACAAACACCTGTTGTTCAAGAATCTCATGTAATTAAGGAAGATAAATACGCTCCTAGTGATTTTTCTCTGCCCAAAATACCAATCAAAAAAGAAATTGATGCTATACAACTTGCCATGGCAGAGGTGTCTGATTCGCCAATTGAAACAATAGAAGAGAAAGAAGAACAAATTGTTGACACTCCAAAATCGAATGCCCCAGATTTCAATCAAGAAAATGTTCAAAAATCAATCAATGAATTTGCTGAATTACAAAAAGTATCATTGAAGGAGTTCATTAAATTATTGATTCCAATGATTGAAGGAAATAAAGTAGTGTTTACTTTGACTTCACAACAAGATTCCATGATAGAAGGAATAAAAATCGATTGGCAAAAATATTTAAAAGTTTATTTCAACAATCAAAACATTCAAATAAAAGTAGATATCAACAATGAGGCTAGTGCAAGAAAAAAAGCTTACACTCAAACAGAACAAATGGATGAATTGATGCAAACCAATGAAAACTTTAAAGAATTTGTTAAGTTATTTAAATTGAGGTTAAAAAATTAGCCCAAATGAATAGTTCAAATGGGCTAATCCTATCAAATGTAAATTATTACGAATTTGAATTCGTGCCAGCTTGAGCTACCATATCCATTACGTCACTACTGATTCCAGTATAACTAAAACCGCCATCATGAAATAAATTTTGCATAGTGACATACCTAGTGTAATCACTAAACAATGAAATGCAATATTTGGCACAATCTTCAGCGCTTGCATTTCCTAGTGGACTCATTTTATCTGCATAGCTGAAAAATGAATCAAAGCCTCCAACACCACTTCCAGCGGTAGTCATAGTTGGACTTTGGCTTATGGTATTAACCCTTACTTTTTTGCTTTTACCGAAATGATATCCAAAGCTACGCGCAAAACTTTCTAATAAAGCTTTTGATTCAGCCATTTCATTGTAATCTGGAAATACTCTTTGAGCAGCAATGTAACTCAATGCTAAAATGCTTCCCCATTCATTCATTGCGTCTTTTTTCATCAATGTTTGCATGACTCTGTGAAATGATATGGCTGAAATGTCAAACGTTTTATGCATAAAATCATAATTCAAATCGTTGTAAGGATTTTTTTTGCGAACATTCAAGCTCATTCCAATGCTGTGAAGCACAAAGTCAAGTTTGCCATATTTAGCAATGGCTTTGTCAATGAGGTTGTCAACATCTTCGTTTAAACTGACATCACATCCGATGACTTCTGAATTTGTTTTTTGTGCTAATTCGTTGATAGTTCCCATACGTAAAGCAATTGGAGCATTGCTTAAAATAAATTCTGCTCCTTCTGCATGAGCAAGTTCTGCAACTTTCCAAGCAATGGATTTGGTGTCTAAAGCCCCAAAAATAATTCCTTTTTTTCCTTTTAAAATCATATATTGTTTATTGTTTAATTATTGGTGTTGTTATTTCTTGATTGTATTGGTTGATTATTTTCAAAATGTAAATTCCTTTTTCTAAAGATTTTATATCCAATTGGTTGTCTTGGATTTGGAAAAATAGTTCTCTGCCTTGCATGTCGTATAAGTTGATGTTTTTGTAAGAGCCTTCAATGGTAACTGCACCTTGAGTTGGATTTGGATATACTTTTAATTGAATATAGGTGTTGTTTGATAATGAGTTGATATGTGATACACTTGCCATCGAACCAGCTCCTACGTTGAAATATGAGCCAGAAGCCGTGATTTCTTTTTTAATGGTTTTAACAACATACAAATAATTCCCAGTGTGAAAATTCATTGAATCATTGTAAAATGTGTCTGTAATGATTTTGTTGTTAACTCTGTAATAAGTATTGGTGCTCGAATCCAATTTATAAAGGGCATAACCATCAAAATTGCCTGAAGATTTATTCCAAGTTAATTTTACTATTTTGTTCTGACTGATAGCTTTTAGTCCTGTAGTAGGAGGTAAATGTCGGTTACACAATGTAGGATCGCCCATTAAAGCAATGTGGATTTTATTGTCAGAGCCATTAAAGCCACCATTGAGGTAGAAAGTGGTATTGTTTTGACTTTCTCTGGCTCCATAACCAATATGTTTTCCTAAAGCCATAGTGTGGATATACCACTTAGGAATGCCTCCCCAAAAATTAGCTAATGCATTTTTACATAATGGTGCTCTGAGTATGTTATTAGTGACATCCCAATCCCCAAAAAAACTACCTGACATGATGGTAAAGATGTTTTTTAAAGAATCGTTTTTAAAATCATTGGTTACGCCAATTCCATTACAGCTTGTATAACTCCCTCCTCCACAACCAAAACTCCACAAATAATTTTGATTTCTTAATTCTGTAAAATAATCTTTGTTGTTATAAACACTATCAATAGGAAAAAAGGCTGAAAAGTTATTATAGCCTGTTGCAGACAAAGACAGTCCAGTATAATTGTCATCAATTAACCCTCTTTCTATGCTTTGTATTTGTCCTGTTCTCCATAAATGATTTCTGTTTAAGTATCTTTTTGTCAATTCAACATCGGATAATCCAAAGGCAGGCATGTTGTATAAATCAATTCTTCCCACTTCTAATTCAATTTTACTAGGGAGTTTAGTTTGGTCAAATTTACCATCGTATTGGTTGTTGTGATTGCGAGGGTCATTGCCAGTAAGCATGATGATGTCAGAATCTGTCCATTCTCCATCAAGTTCACCATAATAGGCATCACATGGCCATGCACCAGTGTGATTGCCTAAGCCTTCCACGTGTCCATCTGGTGGAGGCCAGTTGCTTCCATCGCCTGTAAATCCTCCAGAATATGGTACAGGAACATGCCCTAAAATTAAAAGTGAGGTAGTAGGTTTGTTCCAATTGATGATGTGATTTCTTAATTTGTTTTTCACATCTGTTACTATTTCCTTTCTTCCAATGTATAATTTACTCACGTTCCATCCTTCGTTAATTAAATCGCTTTCCAATCTTGCAATTTCAAACTGAAGTGAGCTGATGTAAGTGCTGTCAATCATCAATACAATTCCTCCTTTGTATGGAACTTCTTTTAATTCATTTCCAGCATAAATGTATCCACCAGACAGAATGTTTGTACCATCTGTTTTGATGATTCTGTAATCGAATGATTTTCCAGGGGTAGCAGTTAAATCTTTGTAACTGGTAGCTGATGAGGGAAGAGTGGCGATAGCTGTACCCCAATTGTAATTGCTTAATTGGTCGCGCTTGTAAATGATGTAACTTCCTGAAAAACTTTGAGCTTTCCATGTCAATGTAATGCCGTCAGATTCAGCAGTTGCATTGACCATTAATACATAATTTTTCCCAACCTGACTTTGTAATTTAAAGTTAAAAATAAGGACTAAAATGAGTAGTATTTGTTTTTTCATTTTGATTATTGTTTTATGAATTGATTGTATAGTATAAAATCTGGATTGGTAATAACCATCAAGTAATTTCCTTCAGGTAGTTCAGATACATTGATATTTAAATGTTTATTGATGATGGTTTCAAACATCAATTGGCCGTTGTGGTTGAATATTTTTACAGTTTTACCTTCAAAATCAGGGTGATTAAAGTTTAAATAATCAATGACAGGGTTAGGATAAATGTAATTGTTGTCATTGATTAGGTGGCTAATAGATGAATTGTCCGAAACGGTAATCATGTTGGATGCTGTAGAATCTTTGCTTCCTACAAAATTTGTAGCTGTTAATTTAACATTGTATGTGCCTGGGTTAGCAAATACTACTTGAGGGTTTTTGCTAGTTGCAGTTGTAGCATTGACAAAACTTATGCCAGTTGCTGGGGTGATGGACCACGCATAAGTGGTTCCCATAGTGGGTGTAGTATTGTTAATTAAGGTGAAAGTGTCTTTGTTTGCCAATCCCAAATTTTTATTGACAGAAAAACTTACTTTAGGTAACAAGGGATTAGGTAAACTGGCTCTGTAATTGTCTCTGTATCTTATCGATATTGGAACAAAAGTATTGCCAACCTGATTTCCAACAACTTCAAGAATTGGAATTTTTTCAGTGGTGCTTAGCCATTTGTACTCAATTCGGTTGTTAGGGAATCCTAAGTTGAAGGCTGGCGTTGATATTTTTAAGCTATCTGTTTCTGTAATTTCGGATTTTATTTTTAAACAAGATACGTTGTTGGCATAGGGTGTAGTAATGGTTCCCCAGCCTTCCACGGTTGTTTTTCTATAACCTTTTTGTTTGTATGTTCCTAGTTGTAAAAATTGATTTCCTAAAGGAGTAGTTACTGAAAATGTTGTAGAATCAAAATCGTTGTAATTGAGTGGAAATTTATAAATTTCATCTTTGTCGCTATACACTCCACCTGCGGGAAATGGAAGAGCAGAAAGTGTAAATCCTGTTCCTACAGCTCTCCAATCTGTTGAACGTTTTTCAAAAAAGTTATAAATATTTTTGAAAGCTACTTGTCCTTGTCCAATGCTGTCTGCTACTTTGTAGCCAATGGCGCCAAAAGGCATGCCACTAAAAGCAAGTGTTGCATATGGTGTAGATGTTAGTGCTTGAAATTTATAGACTTCTTGGTTAGTAAATCCCAAACCTGAATAATCCCATGAAAAATTAGTGCCAGTTTTGGCAAAATTTAAGGTTCCAACAGGCGAATTGGAGTATCGAATAGTGTCTCCAATGCTTGGCATGTTGTTTTGACTTATGGTAATTTGAGATTGAACAAGGTTGTAATAACAAGTTAGTGAAACAATAAGTAGTATTTTTTTCGTCATTTATTGGAGAGTTTTTTTTGATTTTTAAGGTGTAAAAATAATTCCTATCTTTGAACTTTCCAACTTTAATAATGAAAATGTATATAAAATTGCTTGTCATATCAACCCTGTTTGTAGGGGTAAATTCAATGGGTATGAGGTCGGATAGTATAAAAGTAAATAATACTGAAATTCATTTAAAAATTAAAAATTTTAACTTAAAAAAGATAAATGGATACTGTAAACATTCTATAAAATTTATAAAGAGCAGTGATTATTTACTATTTGATTTAAGTAATTTAAATGTGGATTCTGTACTTTTAAACAATGTACATGCAGCGTACCAAAGAACTCCAGATAAAATTAGCATCAATTTAACTAGGTTGTTTTTACCCGGAGACTCGTGTCAAGTTGTTATATATTATCAAGGAACTCCTGCTGCTGATCCTAGTGGTTGGGGAGGGTTTTACTTTAGTGGCGATTATGCTTTTAATTTAGGTGTTGGTTTTCAAGTATATCCTCATTCATATGGAAGGGCTTGGTTTCCTTGCATTGATGAATTTACCATGAAAAGCAAATACGATTTTTACATTGAAACAGATACAAATTACACAGCAGCTTGTAATGGAGTGTTAATAAGTGAACAAAAAATTGGGAATTCTAAGTTTTTTCATTACCAAGAAACCAACGTTATGTCTTCTTATTTAGCTTCGGTATCTGTAAGCAAATACAGTGTTGTAAAAAATCAATACCAAGGCATAGAAAAATCATTTCCAGTTTGGCTACATTGCTTAGAAACTGATTCAATAAAAGTAAAAAATTCTTTTAAAAATTTGAATTTAGCAATAAAGGCATTTGAAGAAGCATTTGGACCACAAGTTTACAATAGGGTTGGGTACAATTTTGTTCCTTTCAGTTCTGGAGCTATGGAACATGCTGGAAACATTACTTATCCTAAGGCTTTTGCGGATGGAAGCAGTAACTATGAAACCTTAATGGCTCATGAACTTTCACACCATTGGTGGGGTAACAATGTTACCTGTGATCATGAAAAGGACATGTGGCTTAATGAGGGTTGGGCAAGTTATTGCGAACATTTTTTTAATGAAAAAGTATATGGGTTGCAAGCATACAAAAAGTCGATCTTAAGCAACCACTTAAATGTTTTAAGAATGGCACATATCAACGATGGACAAGTGTTTTCTATCACAGATATACCCACGACTAATACTTATGGGAGCCATGTGTATAAAAAAGGGGCTGATGTGATACACAGTTTAAGAGGAGTAGTAGGAGACTCTTTGTTCTTTAAAGCTTGTAAAGATTATCAGAAAAAATACAGGTATAGCAATGCCAATACAGACATCATGAAACAAGTGTTTGTATCTAATGGAGGGAATGAATTAGCGGAACATTTTTTTGAAAATTGGGTAAAAGAACCTGGATTTCCTCACATTGTGATTCAAAAACAAAAACATAACTTGAATAATCAAATTCATGAATTTGAATTGGTGACAAGGCAAATGCCAAGATTTACTGAAAAATTATACAAACAATTACCTATCGAAGTGTTTTTCTTTAAAGATAAAAATACGTTTGTAACAAAAACAGTATTGATAAATCAATATGAAGATACATTTAAAATGCAATTGCCATTTAAACCAATATTTACTTGCATAGATTACAATGAAAAAATTAGTGATGCCATTACTGATAGAACAGTATTAATCTTTGAAAATACAACGGTGATATTGGATGAATGTTTTGCTAAAATTTACCCTAAAAAAGTAAAAGACACATCGTTAATAAGATTAGAGCACCATTGGGTGGGTGCAGAAAAATACAGAACCAGTCAGCCTTTGTTAAGTAATTACAGATACCACAGTTTAGATGGAATATTTAACGATTCATTGGAATTTGATTTAGAACTAACATACGATGGAAGAACATTAAGCAATCTTTCAACATCGTACTTGGATCACACCCTAAGAATAGCTCATGAAGACAGCATGGTATTGATGTACAGAGCATTTCCAGGAGATTATTGGAGGCAAGCTTCAAATACACAATGGACTACTGGTAACAAGATAGATAGAACGGGTAAAGTACTCATAAAATCAGCCAAAAAGGGTGATTATGCATTTGCTTATAAAAATTACAATTTAGCAAATAAGCAATTGATACAACATGTTGAAACCTTCAAAGTGAGCCCAAATCCAGTAGATAGCCAATTGAAAATAGAGTTTAATAGCGTTGCCAAAGAAGGAGAGTTTATTCAAATATTAAACTTAAAAGGGGAGATGATAAAAGAATATTTTCTAAAAAAAGGAGAACAGGAATTGTCAATTGAAACTACTGGTATCAGTTCAGGGAAGTACATTGTTGTTCATCAATCCAACGAATTTATTAGTTACAAAAGAATAGTGGTACAACATTGAATATGACAAAGAATTTCTAATTTTTTTTTATCAATTCAATATGTTTTTACAATAAGAGTTTTTTCAGTTGTAAAATTTACAATAAGGATGACTAGTAAAACTGAAATAATTAGCTAGTTATAGTGTACAAGCTTTAATAAAATGACAAGATTTAATCATTGCAAAGCTTTTAATTCGATTTAGATTTGTGAATTATAAAAGTAGTTTTTTTGAAATTTTAATCTGTTATTTGCAAGAAAAATGAGTGTAAATAGTCAAAAAAATACCATGAATAAAAGGGAATTGTTAATCAATAAAAGAGAAGAGTCGTTGCTTGGAGGAGGGAAAGACAGGATAGAATCGCAACATAAAAAAGGGAAACTGACAGCTAGAGAGAGAATTCATTTTTTAATGGATGAAAATAGTTTCAATGAAATTGGAGCTTTTGTGACTCATAGAAGCAAAGATTTTGGAATGGAAAAACAGATAGTGTTAGGAGATGGAGTAGTTACAGGATATGGAACCATCAATGGAAGATTAACCTATGTGTTTTCACAAGATTTTACAGTTTTTGGAGGTTCATTGAGTGAAACACATGCTGAAAAAATTTGCAAAATAATGGATTTAGCAATGCAGAATGGTGCACCAATTATAGGGTTAAACGACAGTGGTGGTGCAAGAATTCAGGAGGGTGTGGTTTCACTTGGAGGGTATGCTGATATATTTTATAGAAATACATTAGCCAGCGGAGTGATTCCTCAATTATCCGCTATCATGGGGCCGTGTGCTGGTGGAGCAGTGTATTCCCCTGCGATTACAGATTTCATTGGCATGGTAGAAAATACTAGTTACATGTTTGTTACAGGACCAAATGTTGTAAAAACAGTAACGAACGAGGAAGTAACAAGTGAGCAATTAGGAGGAGCTTCGGTGCATTCATCCAAGTCAGGGGTTGCACATTTTAGTTTTTCAAATGAAATTGATTGTTTAAATCAGTTGAAAAAATTATTGAGTTACATTCCACAAAACTGTGAAGAAAAAACACCTCATTTTGACTATCAAATTCAAGATGAATTAAGGGAGCAACTTAATAACATTGTGCCCGAAAATGCCAACCAACCTTACGATATAAGAGAAGTAATAGATGGAATAGTGGACGAAGGCTCGTTTATGGAGGTTCACAAAAATTTTGCAGAAAATATTGTAGTTGGATTTGCAAGATTAGCTGGAAGAAGCATTGGTATAATTGCAAATAATCCAGCATTTTTAGCAGGTGTATTGGATGTTCATTCATCTACCAAAGGAGCCAGATTTGTAAGATTTTGTGATGCATTTAATATACCACTTTTAGTTTTAGAAGATGTTCCAGGATTTTTGCCAGGGACAGATCAAGAATGGAATGCCATCATCACTAATGGGGCAAAGTTGCTGTATGCATTCAGTGAAGCTACAGTTCCTAGAATTACGGTGATAACACGAAAAGCATACGGAGGTGCATACGATGTGATGAATAGCAAACACATAGGCGCAGACATGAATTTTGCATGGCCAAATGCTGAAATTGCAGTAATGGGAGCAAAAGGTGCTGCAGAAATAATTTTCAAAAAAGAAATAAGCAATTCTAATGACCAAAACCAAGCTTGGAAAGAAAAAGAAGCAGAGTATGCCGAAATATTTGCAAATCCATACAGAGCTGCTGAAAGAGGATTTATAGACGAAGTATTGTTTCCAGAAGAAACAAGAATGAAACTTATTACAGCTTTCAAAATGTTGGAAAATAAAGTGAAAAATTTGCCTAGAAAAAAACACGGTAATATTCCATTATAAAGAAAAAAACAAAAAAAATTATGAAATTGATATCCATTGTAGTCCCTTGTTATAATGAGAACGAAGTTTTTGCGGAAACATATAAAAGACTCACAGAAACATTGGCTCAATTAGACAATGAAAAATATGAATATGAAATCATCTTTGTAAATGATGGCAGCAAAGACAATACCTTAGAGTTAATAAAAGAAGTAATAAAATCGGATAAAAGAATTAAAGGCTTAAGTTTTTCTAGAAATTTTGGACATCAAATAGCTATTACTGCAGGACTAGATAATTGTAAAGGAGATGCTGCTGTGGTGATTGATGCAGATTTGCAAGATCCACCATCTGTGATTTTGGACATGATAAAAAAATGGGAACAGGGTTTTGATGTCATATTTGGTAAAAGAAAAGAAAGGGCTGGTGAAAGTGCTTTTAAATTGCTTACTGCAAAATGGTTTTACCGATTTATCAATAAATTAAGTGATGTTGATATTCCTTTAGATACAGGAGATTTTAGATTGATGGACAGAGCAGCATTAAATCAGTTTTTAAGCATGCGTGAATCATACCGATTTGTAAGAGGAATGGTTGCTTGGATAGGTTTTAATCAAACATTTGTAGAGTACGATAGAGAAAGCAGATTTGCTGGAACTACAAAATACCCATTAAAAAAAATGTTGAGGTTGGCCAGCGATGCCATTCTTTCTTTTTCTAATACTCCATTGAAAATTGCCACTTTTGTTGGTTTTTTAACTTCAATAGCTGCATTTATTGGAATAGTGTATGCCTTATACATGAGGTTATTTACAAATAATTTTGTAGAAGGTTGGACTTTGTTAATGATTTCGATATTGATGATTGGAGGGATTATTTTACTGGTATTAGGCATCATTGGGGAATACGTAGGTCGAATCTATGGAGAAATAAAACAAAGGCCATTGTATATCATCAAAGATAAAATTGGGTTTGATAACTAAGAATGAACACCCTTGGTCATATAGTTAAATTAACTTCTTTTGGAGAATCTCATGGTCCTTTGGTAGGAGCTGTTTTAGATGGTTTGCCATCCGGAATAGAATTGGATTATGAGGAGATTCAAAAAGAATTGGACAGAAGGAAACCGGGAAATTCAGAATTGAGTAGTGAAAGAAAAGAGGACGATAAATTTGAAATTGTGTCTGGTGTTTTTGAAAAAAAAACTACAGGAGCACCTGTTACCATTTTAATTAAAAACAACAACACCAAATCGGAGGATTACTTAAATATAAAAAATCTATACAGACCTGGTCATGCGGATTACACGTATCAGCAAAAATATGGATTAAGAGATTACAGAGGAGGGGGCAGAAGCAGTGCAAGAGTAACGGCAGCTTGGGTAGCAGCAGGTGCTATTTGTAAACAGTTTTTAAAACAAAAAACCAAAATAGAAATTCAAGCAATAGTTTCGCAAGTATATGATTGTAAATTAGAAAAGCCTTTTTCTCAATACGATTGGTCAAATGCGTGCAATAATGCCATACATTGTCCTGATGATGATACAGCTCAAAAAATGGAAAAGATAATTAACGAGGTAAAATCAGAAGGAGATACTGTTGGTGGTGTCATTTCTTGTAGGGTCTTAAATTGTCCAGTTGGATTAGGGGAGCCTTTGTTTGGGAAATTAAATGCAGAATTATCAAAAGCATTAATGAGCATCAATGCTGTTAAGGGAATTCAGTTTGGTAATGGATTTGAAGTTGCAGCATTAAAAGGAAGTGAAAACAATGATTCTATAAAATCCAATACAAATCACGATGGTGGAATAACTGGAGGGATAAGCAATGGGAAAGCAATTGAATTAGATTTAGTATTTAAACCAACAAGTTCAATAAAAATAGAACAAGACATGTTGAACATGGAAGGAGATATTGAGACAATTAAAATCATGGGTAGGCATGATCCTTGTGTATTACCTAGAGCAATTCCTATCGTTGAAGCCATGGTTTACTTGGTAATTGCTGATTTTTATTTATTGAATTTGAAGTATTTGTCATAATTTGACTGAATTATGACAGAAAATTTACTTAATTTGCAGTCTAATTGTTTTAGAACATTAAAAAGTATTTAGTTAAATGAAAAAAATTATTCTTTATTTTTTGCCTTTCATGGCATTCAATTTAAACAGCCAATGTTTAACAGACCATATCCAAAAAGAAGCTGAAAAAAACAATCCAGCTATCCTACAAGAAAAACAGCAATTTTATTCCAATATACAAGAAATTAGTAATAAAAGAGCGACTAAATACATAATACCAGTAGTGTTTCATGTCATTCATACCAATGGGTCTGAAAACATTTCATTTGAACAAATACAAAATCAAATAGACTTATTAAATAAAGATTTCAGTTTGACAAATCCAGATAAAAGCAAAATTAGATCAGCATTTATTTCGTTAGCTGCTGATTGTGAAATTGAATTCAGACTAGCTAAAATAGACCCAAGTGGAAATTGCACAAATGGTGTAAACAGAGTTTATAGCCCTTTGCATGTGGACGCTAGAGACAATGTTAAAAGCATTTCAGGTGCTAGATGGGATTATAAAAAATATTTGAATATATGGGTAGTCAGTAGCATACAAGATCAAAGTGGAAGTGGTGGCACAACTTTGGGTTATGCCTATTTGCCTTCATCTGTTCCGTTTGGTAATACTGGAAATGACGGCATAGTCATTCGTTCAGACTATGTTGGAGCCATTGGCACTGGAAGCACAACAGGGGTAGGTAGAACTTTAACTCATGAAGTGGGTCATTATTTAGGATTATTACACACCTTTCAAGATGGATGTTCAGGTTCAGGAGATTATTGCGATGATACACCTCCAGTAATTTCTACATTTACAAATGCCAATTGTCCTTCAAATGGTAATTCTTGTTCAACAGATGCTCCTAATTTAATAGATCAATGGGAAAATTACATGGATTATTCAAGAGGGGATTGTCAAGAAATGTTTACGCCTGATCAAAAAAACATCATGCACAATACTTTCACTAGTTACAGTTTCAGATCCAATTTGGTTTCAAATAACAATTTAATAGCCACAGGGGTAGTAGATGGTGGAAGTGCACCAAAAGCTTATTTCACAAGCAGTACCAGAACAGTTTGTGTAGGAGAATCTGTAAAGTTTTTTGATGCATCATGTAAATCGCAAGTTAGCAGCAGACAATGGCAATTTGAAGGAGCTAATATTTTTGTAACCAATAAAGATACACCAACAATTGTTTATAACACACCTGGGAAATACAAAGTAACTTTGATGGCAACAAATTCATCTGGCTCAAATACACTAGCAGTTGATAACTACATTGAAGTATTGCCAAATGTTGCAGCACTTAAACCAACATTTAAAGAATCAGTAGAACATACCGATTGGAGTTTGCAATCAGGAATGAAAGTATTAGACCCGTCTAACATTAAATTCAGAAGAGTAAATAATGTTGGGTATTATTCTAATTACAGTTTAAAAGCGCCATGTGATAGCGGAGCTTTAGGTCAAAGATTCCAACTTAGTTTGCCTCAAATAGATTTAAGACCATTGAAAGGAAAAGCACCTAAAATTTCCATGATGATTGGTTATTTAAAGGAGTCATCTACATCTGGAGAAAAGCTAAGGCTATATTATTCCAAAGGATGTAGTTCTAATTGGACTCAAATAGTTCAAAGAACAGCAGGAACTATTGCCTATAATTCGACCTATCAAACTAATTTTGTTCCATCAGATCCATCTCATTGGAAATTGTTCTCATTTGGTTTAAGTACATATGAAAACGATAGCAACATTCAATTCATGATAGAGATAGAAGGTGCTCAAGGCAATGCAGTGTATATAGATGACATCAATATAGGGCAATACAATACCGATGTAACACTTGTTGAAAAACTGATAAACTTATCGGTATATCCTAACCCAAGCGAAGGTGAAATCAATATACAATATGAAAATAATTCAGGAAATACCTCCGTTTGGTTAGAAACTGTAGATGGAAAAAAAATAAATGAAATTAGTTCTGAAAATCCTGAAACTGGCTTAATCACTATAAATTGGACTGGTGGAGCTGAATTAAATTCAGGGGTCTATTTATTAAAAATTAAAGCCAATAACCAAATTATCACGAAAAAGTTAATATTTGCAAAATAATTTAAACAACCAATGCCTAAAAATCTTGTTATAGTAGAGTCACCAGCAAAAGCCAAAACAATTGAAAAGTTTTTAGGTAGTGATTACGTTGTAAAATCCAGTTATGGTCACATTCGCGATTTAGATAAGGGAGATGATGCGATAGAAGTAAACAACCATTTTAAACCCAAATACATTGTTCCTTCGGATAAAGCGAAGGTTGTGTCTGAACTTAAGAAATTAGTTAAAGAAAGCGAAACAGTATGGTTGGCATCGGACGAGGACCGCGAAGGAGAAGCCATTTCTTGGCATTTATTTGAAGTATTAGGTTTAAAAGAAGAAAATACAAAAAGGATAGTATTTCACGAAATCACAAAACCGGCAATAGAAAACGCGATTAAAAATCCAAGAAAAATAGATAAAGATTTAGTTGATGCACAGCAAGCGCGTAGAGTATTAGATAGATTAGTGGGTTTTGAATTGTCTCCAATATTATGGAAAAAAGTAAAACCTTCATTATCGGCTGGAAGAGTTCAATCGGTGTCTGTCAGATTGATAGTAGAACGTGAAAGAGAAATTAATCAATTCAATTCAGTAAGCGACTATAAAATTGTAGCTGAATTAACAAAGCAAGGAGAAACTAAAATTATAAAAGCGGAACTTCCTGAGAGATTAAAACAATATGATGCTGCTTTGGATTTTGTTAATCAAGCAAAAGATAGCGAATTTGTTATTACCAATATTGAAGTAAAACCATCTCAAAGAAAGGCAGCAGCTCCATTTACTACCAGTACATTACAACAAGAAGCCAGTAGGAAACTTGGGTATCCTGTAGCTAAAACGATGTTATTAGCTCAGAAATTATATGAGGCTGGTCATATTTCATACATGAGAACTGACTCTGTCAATTTATCTCAAACTGCCATACAAGGCGCTGAATCGGAAATAAAAAACATATATGGTTCTGAATACAGTTTGCCAAGAAATTACAACACTAAAAGCGCTGGAGCTCAAGAAGCTCACGAAGCAATAAGGCCTACTTATTTTAATCACCACACTGCTGGCGAAGACCCCCAAGAAAAAAAACTGTATGAATTGATATGGAAAAGGACCATAGCAAGTCAAATGGCACATGCTGAATTGGAGAGGACTTTGGTTGATATTGAATTAACCAAAAATAACAAAGTGATGAAGGCAGAAGGTGAAATTGTTAAGTTTGATGGTTTTTTGAAAGTGTATTTAGAAGGAAAAGACGATGAAGACGATGAAGACAATAAAGATTTGTTGCCTCCATTAAGCGTTAAAGAAAAGCTTCAACTAAAACAATTAACTGCAGAAGAAAAATTCAGCAAACCAGCACCTAGATATACCGAAGCCAGTTTAGTGAAAAAATTAGAAGAGTTAGGAATTGGCAGACCATCTACTTATGCACCTACTATCTCTACCATTCAAAAAAGAGGGTATGTGATGAAGGACAACAGAGAAGGAAATAAAAGAGAGATTAAAACCATTGTTTTAAAATCTGGCAACATTGATCAAAGAATAGTTTCAGAAAATTACGGAGCAGAGAAAAGCAAGTTATTCCCTACTGATATAGGTATTTTAGTTACAGATTTTTTAAACGAGCACTTTGTTAATATCATGGATTACAGTTTTACAGCCCGAGTTGAAAAACAGTTTGATGAGATAGCAAGTGGACTGATAGGTTGGGTAAAAATGTTAGAAAGTTTTTACAAGCCATTTCATATTTTGGTTGATAGCACCTTGGCAAACGCAGAAAGAGTAAAAGGTGAAAAAGTAATTGGAATAGACCCTGAAACTGGCAAAACCATTACTGGAAGGGTTGGTAGATATGGTCCTTTAGTTCAAATTGGCGATTCTGATGATGAAAATAAAAAGTTTGCTAGTTTAAGACCAGGTCAAACCATCGAAACTATAACTTTAGAGGAGGCATTGGATTTATTTAAATTGCCTAGATTGATTGGTAAACAAGACGATAAAACCATCACTGCTGCAATAGGTAGATTCGGACCTTACATTAAATTTGGGTCATTGTTTGTTTCCATTCCTAAAGATAAAGATTTGTTTGAAATCACTTTGCCAGAAGCATTGGAAATGATAGCTGCCAAAGAAAAAGCAGAGTCTGAAAAACTAATTAAATCATTTAAAGAAGATGAAGAATTAGAAATATTAAAAGGTCGATGGGGTCCATACATAGCCAAAGGCAAAGCTTATTATAAAATTCCTAAGGGAACTGAGCCAGAGAAAATGACATACAGCGATGTGATGGAAATTATAGAAAAAGCTGGTCCTGCTCCTGCAAAAAAAGCTGCTGCAAAAAATGCAGCCCCTAAAGCAAAGGCTAAAGCTAAACCAAAAGCAAAAAAATAAGCTTTTTTCTTTTTTATGGAAAACGAAAGCAAGATAAAAGCATTGCTACAACTTCTAGATGACGATGATAATGAAGTATGGGAATTGGCGTCAAATGAATTGTCTCAATTGAATATTGAGTTTTTGGATGTATTGCCTCAAATGATAGGTGAGTTAGAATTAGGAAACAATGCCTATTCTAGATTAGACGAAATTTACAATTCAATAAAAGGGAATTTTCTGACACATGAACTTTCTAAATGGAAGTCAAATGAAAGCAGCTCCTTAGCTGATGGAATTGTCATTATTAGTAAATTAAAATACCCAGATTATACAATTCATGATTTAAATCAAGCGATAGATGCACTAAGGTTAGATGCTTGGCTTGAATTTCATTACGATTTAACATCGTTTGAAAAAGTTAAAATTTTAAATTACATTTTGTTTCAACTGCATGGCTTTAAGGGAAATGAAGAAGATTTTTTGAACCCAAATAACAGTTACATCAATAAAGTTTTAGAAACAAAAAAAGGAAATCCAATTTCATTGTCAATCATATACATATTGGTAGCACAACGTTTGAATGTGCCTGTATATGGCGTAAATTTACCAAAGCACTTCATCATGGCTTATGTAGAAGATGATGAAACTGAAACTATCACTGGATTTGGAGATAAACAGGCAATAAGCGAAACAGCAAAGGGCAAGGTACAGTTTTACATCAATGCATACAATGGCGGTGGTGTATTCAATGAACAACAATTGTTAAAATCCATTAAAGACATGAATTTGGAATTTAGTGAGAATTTTACATTGCCATGCAGCAGTTATGACATCATTAAACGGGTGTTAAAAAACTTGTACAATTCCTATTTGTATCAAAACAATCCATTGTCTTTAGTTTTTAGTAAAGTGATTGAAAATTTTTAATTTACATAGTTTATTTCACTATTTTTGTTGAAATGAAGAAAATACAACTTTTATTGTTAATGCTATTTGTTATAGTGGTTCATGCTCAAAAACCAAGCATGAAAATGTACAGTCATGTTCCACCAGAAGAAGCTAAGAAGAAAAAGAACTTTTACAGTACGTTGTTAATGGCTAATGACAAAGAAGTATTGATTTCTGATAAAACAAAAAAAGGTTCTGTAATTACTGTTTATAATGCTGCTACCATGAAAAAAACAAGTAGCTTTACATTAGACATACCTGAAATTAATGGTAAAAATGTTGATTGGGTAAACAGATTGATACATTCAGATAAAATCACTTCTATTTATTCACATTACAATAAAAAAGAGGATGAAAATACCATTTATGGTAAAATAACTGATAGGAAAAACAAAACCATAGTGAAACAAAAAGTGTTGTTTCAGAGCTCAGCTAAAAAAAGAAGAAAAATAGGAGGTATGGAAGTTTATTATTCTCCTGATAATTCTAAAATATTAATTCTTAGAGTACCAATAACCAAAAGATATGAAAATGAAAAAATGGAAATGGTGATGTATGATCAAGAGTTAAATAAACTGTTTGAAAAAGAATTAAATTTTCCATATAAAAATAAATCCTTAGGCATTCAACAAATTCTATTAACTAATAATGGAGATGTTTCAATCATTGCTTTTTGGGAGCCCAGTAAAGAGGAAATCAATGCAGAACCTGATTTAAAGGATCAAATGACTTTTAAATTGTTTAAAGTAACAGAGAATAACGATGAGTTAGAAGAAATTGAAATTGCTGAAAAGGGTTACGCATTAAGTACCTGTCAAGGGGTGATATCGAATGATACATTGAACGAAATTGTTTATTTTGGTTTTTACAGAGACATTAAAAAAGGGACAAAAAAAAGAAATCAATATGGAGTAAATGGAGTGTATTATATAAAATTAGATACTGACAAATGGAGTATAAATACCATGAAATTTAATGTGGTAGATGAAAAAACGATAATAAAAATATTTATGGGCAATGCAACTACAGAACAAGCTGAAAAAAGAGCAAAAAAAGCAGCAAGTAAAGGTAGAGGCATTTCTAGCATGAAGATAAAAGGAATTTATTATGAAATGGATGGTTCTATAAAAATCATCAGTCAAATAGAATATGTAGTAGAAGTATGTACTACTAATCCAAAAACAGGACAAACAACTTGCAGTTACCATTATCATAACAATCAAATCATTGTTTTTTCTTTGAACAATTCAGGCGATTTAGAGAATACGGGCATTGTTCCTAAGCAACAACTTTTAGTCAATCACTCTACTTTTAATGGTCATATTCCGTTGTTGTATAACGACAAAATATTTTTTGTTTACAATGACCACGATTTTAATTATAACACAAAAAAATTAAGTAAAAAAAATAGAAATAATTATTCATTTACATTTTCAGGTCGAAAAAAGTCAAGATTAACCTGCGCAACGATGGATGCAAAAGGAAAAGTAACAAAACAACCCATGGTAGATTCTTGGAAACAAAACATTTTAGTTCATCCTTTTGAGTTCATTCAGATTAATAATAGTTCCATCATTACTTGGGGAAAGATTAGAAAATCTAAAGAGTTAGTTTTGCTTAAAATAGGGTTTGATGGTAAAGTTTATATTAAGTAATGTAACTATGTATTAATTTCAATGTTTAGGTTATTCATATTAACTGTACTTGTAGTTTTATTTGACAGTAGTCAATTAAAGTCTCAAACGCTGTTGAATCATGATGTGTTTAATTATGAAATAGGCGAACAATGGGTAATTAGAACTGATTACAATGGTCCACCATTGTATCGTCATTTTAGAGTAACAAATAAAACTGTATTTAATGCAGACAGTATAGCTTATCAATTCAAAACCACATTTTATCATTGGAAATACAGTGATTTTTCATACATTAAATCAGATTCCATTTATGAACTTCACTATGGAAAATTGAATCAACCATATTTTTCTGCTTTTTTAAAATCAGATACAGTAGTTAGAATAGAAATAAATGGAAATGAATCTCAAATATTCTCGTTAAAAGACAGTGTGTATTTTAATGAATGCAATTTGGCAATTAATTCAAGGGAGATAAAAGAAACTCCTATTATATCAGAACATAAATTCACTATAGAAACAGCCATAGCTGGCATAGGTGTATTGAAAACCGTATCATTCCCTAGATTACAAGATAATTTCAGCAAAGAGGATTTGATATATGTAAAAAAAGGCAATGACAGTTGTGGAGATATTAAATCTTTGCCCACAAAAGTGCAGTTTATAATTGATGTTAAATCGCTGATATATCCCAATCCATGTAACGATTTTTTGAAACTTGATATTGAATATGATAAATTGCAATTTTACAATGCTCAAGGGGAAATGATTAAATCAATTGAGGATTTTAATCACCAAGTAAATATGGAGGATTTGATTAATGGAATATATACAATTAGACTAGTTAGGGACAAGCAAATTATCTATTATAAAGTACTTGTTTTACATTGATTTGTATAATTGATACACTTGATTTGCAGTGTTTGTTTTGTTGAATTTCTCTAACTCCAATGAGTAATCTATTTTATCATTTCTGTGATGTAAAGACTCAAGTGAACTTGCAATGCTGTCTGGGTCATTGGGGTTAAAGTAAATTGTATCTTTTGGGGCAATTTCTTTGAAAACTTCTATTTCCGATGCTGCAATCGGAAGTCTGGCACAAGCAGCTTCAATCAAAGGGATGCCAAAACCTTCTATTAAGCTAGGGTATATAAATGCATTGGCGCTGCGGTATAGCAGGGGTAAATCTGACAATGGGATGTCATGTATAAAAGTAACTTGATTGTTTAAGTTGTTTTCTGCACAATATTGTTTACAAGAATTCAGGGTTTCATTTCCTTTACCTGCAAACACTAAATGGATGTTTTTATTTTGAGTTTTTTTTAGAGAAATTAATAAGTTTAAATGGTTTTTCCTTTTTTGGAAACTACTTAAATACAAAATAAAAGGGTGTTGTAATTGGTATTTGATTTTAAATGCATTTATTTGGTTTTCGGTGTAAATTTCCCAATGAGATGAATGGCAGGTTTGATAAATGGTTATTAGTTTATCTGAGTTTGCATTGTAATAGTGTTTTAATTGATTGGCAGTAGCATTGCTTGTGCAAATGATTTTATCACTGTTGTTAATGGCATGTTTGGTTTTGAAGTTGTAAATGGTTCTATCCAAAAGGGGGTAATACGATGGAAATGCTTTAAAAATGGCATCGTGAATAGTGACAACTTTTTTGATATTTGAATTCCATTTGCCAAAAGGGATTTCATTGCTTAGTCCATGAAAAACATCGATGTTGTTGCTTTCAATGTCTTTAATGATTCCATGTTCTCTCCATAAATATAATTTTTTTTTGGGAGAAATTACATGAGTATTTTGAGGGAAATCATTGGTTGAAGGTTTTTTGTCAAATAAATAAAATTGGTCGTTTGGATTGCCTTTTATTAATTCATTTATAAGGTCGCGGCTATAATTTCCTAACCCAGTTTGATTGTGAAAATACCTTTTGGCATCAAACCCAATATTCATTACACAGCAACATTGTATTCTCTTAATACATCATTAAGAGAGGTTTTAAGGTCGGTACTTGGTTTTCTTTTTCCAATGATTAAAGCACATGGAACATGAAATTTTCCAGCAGCAAATTCTTTTTCATAACTGCCAGGGATGACAACACTTCTCTCAGGAACATAACCTTTGTATGTTACTGGTTCAGGTCCAGTTACATCTATTATTTTGGTGGAATTAGTGATGGTTACTCCAGCACCTAAAACAGCTTCTTTTCCTATGTGTGCACCTTCTACTACGATGCATCTAGAACCAATAAAACAATCGTCTTCGATGATAACTGGAGCAGCTTGAACGGGTTCTAATACTCCACCAATTCCAACGCCTCCACTTAAGTGAACATTTTTTCCAATTTGAGCACAACTGCCTACTGTGGCCCAAGTATCTACCATGGTTCCGCTATCTACATAAGCTCCAATATTGACAAAGCTAGGCATAAGGATAACTCCTTTATTTATAAATGCTCCATAACGAGCTACAGAGCCCATCACAGCTCTAACACCTTGTTCAGCATAATTAGATTTTAAAGGTATTTTGTCATAAAACTCATAAGCGCCTATTTTTTCGGTATTGTTTTGAGTTAATGGAAAATACAAGATAACACCTTTCTTTACCCATTCATTCACTTGCCATTTGTCTTCTTTAGGCTCAGCTACTCTAATAGCACCTTGGTTTAACTGCTCTATTAAAGTAAAAATAGCTGATTGAGTGTCTTTAGCTTTTAAAAGCTCTCTGTTGTCCCAAGCATTTTCTATGATGGTTTGAAGGTTTTGTATTTCTGTCATGTTTGCTGAATATTTCATTGCAAAAAAAAGTAATTTATACCACATTGGCTTAATCAAGTTGATAAAATCATGTATTTTAATGTCAATTTGTTTGTGATTGTCGATTATTCTGTATATTTGAATCAACTATGACTAGAGCCATTACCGTTTTAATTTTTCTATTTTATTCACTTTCATTAAAATCTCAACAAGAAGATGTTGCTTATTCTTTAATCAGTATTAACGATTATCATGCGAAATTCAAGCAAAATAATTCAATAAAATTGGTAGATTATTACAACCATGACAGTGCATGGTTTCAATACCCTAGTTCACTAAGAACATCTGAATTACAGCCAGTTTCAAGTCGATTTAAATTGATAAATTATTGGCAACAAGATTCTGGTTTAAATACCATCAATGTCTATGTTTACAATGATAATTCGTTTGTTGAATTGAAAAAATTTATAGTAAAGAATCAATGGTTAACTTTGGCAGAACGTTCAAGTTTTTTGTCCATTAAATTGTCAGTAAATACATTGAATTTAGAATTATTACTAAGACAAGAATTTGTAAAATCTGTAACATTTGAACATCCACAAGTTGAAACCTTTAATCACGTTGGACGAACCAATCACAGGGCATCCGAATTAGCTGCTAATTTTCCATTTAGTACCAAATTGACAGGGAAAAATGTTAAAATTGGTGAATGGGATGGAGGTACAGTTGGAAATCACATAGATTTTTCTGGAAGAATGATCATTGGAAAAGCAGGTTCACAAAATAGCCATGCTACACACGTTGCTGGAACAGTGTGTGGAGCTGGAAATCTTGAGCCATTGGCAATGGGAATGGCTCCAGAAGCCAAGCTTTACAGTTGGGATTTTAATGGTGATATTCCTGTTGAAATGGATACCAACAAAAATAAATTTGGTTATGTATTGACTCAAAATTCTTATGGATATTGGACAAACAACTGTGCTGATTTTGCATTGTACGATGGCACCAGTTATGAAATGGACTTATTATCTCGTAAATATACCGATTTGTTGCATGTGTTTGCAGCAGGAAATTCAAGAGGAATGAATTGTGTTGCAGGTGGGTATAAAACCATTTTGCCGGGGTTTCAAAGCGCGAAAAATACATTGTCAGTTGCAGCCGTTACTTTTCAAGATGGCGATGCCTCCTTTAGTTGCATGGGACCAACTCAAGATGGAAGGTTTAAGCCAGAGGTAAGTGCTGTAGGAGTGAATGTTTACAGTACACAAGATAACAACTCTTATGCAGGAGGATGGAATGGTACTTCCATGGCATGTCCTGGTGCTTCTGGTACTATTGCCTTGTTGTATGAAAAATTTGCAAATAAATACGGATACACACCACCCAATTTCTTAAGTAAAAACATCGTATCAAACACAGCAGATGATTTGGGAAATGCTGGTCCTGATTACAAATATGGATTTGGAAGAATCAATGGAGCTATGGGTGTTAACCTCATCGATTCAGGTTTTTGGAATATTGACAGTGTTGGCAATAATAATTATTATTACGATACCATTTACTTGCCTTCAGGATTACATGAACTGAGAGTAATGTTGACATACAACGACAAAGAAGTGTCGCCAAGCAGCAATCCAAAGTTGTTCAATGATTTGGATTTGACTGTTACAGATTCAAATGGTGCAATCTATAGGCCTTGGTGGTGCAATCCTGTAAGTCCATCATCTGTAGCTGTTCGCAAAAGAGACAGTATAAATAACATAGAACAAGTTACCATTACAAATCCAATCAAAGGAAGATACATCTTTAAAGTACATGGTAAAAGCATAGTGTCGGGTAACCAAGCATTTGCAATTACCTATTTTAAACACAGTAAAGGCATCAGGGTCACTTATCCTAATGGCAATGAAACAATGGAAGCTCCTTCTAATACCAGCAAAGCTCAAACCATTAGATGGGATTCAAGGGGAGTGACTGGAAACTACAATGTTGATTTTTCTAGAGACAATGGCAAAACATGGGTAAGTATAGTTACCAATATTCCTAATTCACAAAATTATTATACTTGGCAATCCCTTTCGGATACTGTTAGTACTTCAAAAGCGTTAATTAAAGTAAGTAGTGGTAGTACAAAAGATTCAAGCGATGCAGTGTTTAATATTGCAGGAATTGTAAACGGAATTACCACAGTGGTATGCGATAGCCAAGTGTATTTAAAATGGAGAAAATCTCCTAACACTAAATTTTATAGAGTGTACATGTTGCAAGATGGTAAAATGACTCAACAAGGAACTACTGTAGATACTGCTTTTTTAATTTCTAAATTAAATAACAATGTACCTTATTGGTTCAGTGTGTCAAGACAAACGAATGATGGAGCAGAAAGCAACAGGGCAAGAGCCATTTCTGCAACACCACTCACAGCAAATAAACCACCAAGACTTGTGATTCAGCCTAACGATGTGACAACATGTTACTCCAATTTGGTGTTTTCTAAATCTACTGTAACTGGAACTGCTACTATCACCAAAACTTGGGAATACAGTTCTGATAATGCAAGTACATGGATTAATTTTGCCAATACCAATGATTCTATAAATTTAAAAACATACATCAGCTTGTACAAATATTTAGTAAGACGAAAATACACCAATGTGTGCCAAGCACCAGTGTATTCACGTACAGCTTTAATCAATTTGGATTCCAATCTTCAAGTTAATTTTGTGAACCGAGATTCAGTTGTCTGTTTTGGCAGTGTTGTCAAAGATTCTCTGGTAGTGAAAAGTAAAATTAAACCAGTGATAACATGGTACAATGACTCGGCAAACATCAATGTATTGCTTAAATCTGGGTTTGAAACCAGTCATTTAACTAAGGTAAATTCCACTAAAAAAATATGGGCAAGTGTACAGAATTTATGCGGTAGTGTCAGTACATTTATTCCTACTAATCCTGCAAATAAGAATGGGAAAAATGAATACACTTTGTATGCTACTCCAGGGATTAATATTGCTGATACATTAATTGCCTGTATTGGTGAAAACTTGAAGATACAACCAGTGTTAACAGGAGGTAAACCGGGGCAAAACCAATTGATAATTGATACAGACGACTCAAGCGTAAAAAAATATGTTATCAATAGAAAAATCAATTACAATCAAACTGTATTATTCAGGGTATTTGATGGTTGTTATCCAGATACCATTATAAAGCAATCTTATATTAAAATGAGAGACCCACTCAAGGTGGATTTAAACAGCGATTCTACCATTTGTTATGCTGGCAAAGCTAATATTAGAGCTAAAGCCAGTGGAGGCAATAAAAATTATGTTTATACTTGGTCTGATATAGGAATTTCGGGAGCCAACCGCTCTGAGAATTTAACATTAAATAAACAATACAAAGTTACCTTAACTGATAATTGTACTGAGCTTCCTTCAACAGACAGTTTAACAATTTCTGTTTTGCCTGCCTTGAGTCTTGATGTACAAAGCAACAGTGATACTCTTTGCTGGGGCAATGTATTGAACTTATCTACTACAGTAAATGGTGGAAGAGTTTCCAGTAGAAACATCAATTGGAAAAACTCAGGTTTAAGTGGATACAGCCCAAGTTTAATTCCTTTAAATAATAGTTGGTATGTTGCCACCATCAGCGATGGATGTAGTCCTGCTGTCAAAGATTCAGTATTTGTAGTAATGCGCGAACCATTGAATATTAGCATTGATAAATTAGATACCTTGTGTTATAACAAAACAGTTAAATTAAAAGCACAGTTTACTGGTGGTAAACCAAATTCTCAAATAGTAACTTGGTTGCCAATGATGATCACAGGAGTAGAAATAAATTACACACCACAAAAAACACAACTTATAAAAGCTGTTGTGACAGATGGTTGTACTGTGCCATCGGCAACTGATTCATTCAATTCCAACATGTTTTTACCACTTGAACTTATTACCATTCAAGATACAAATACTTGTTATGGTCATTATTTAAAACTTAAATCAGCATTTAAAAATGGAAAAAATGGGACACAAACTTTGTATTGGAACAGCAACCTATCAAATGAAATTGTAGTTGATTCATTTACAACAAAAACATACCAGTACCAAGCCATTGACGGCTGTAAAGACACTGTGACAAATTTTGTAAAAGTAGATGTTGGAGCTAAGTTAAAGTTAAATCCTACGGTGATTCAAAAATGCAGTTATGACGACAAACTGGTTCAATTTACTGTGAACACTACAAAACAAGTAGGTGCAAATTGGGATAAATTAAGCAGTGGTTTGTTGCAAAACTTAAAGAATACCACAACCGAAAGTTACATGGTAGAATTGAATGATGGATGCAGCGATACCAGCATGGTAAAAGTGGATGTATTGGTCAGTGATTTTAGTTCAAACAATTTAAGTTTGTTTAAGATAACGAATAAGCAAGTTAAAATGAAAGCGAACAAAGTAGGAGCGTTTAGTTCTGAAATAAGTTGGGGTGATGGAATAACTTTGAATCATTCAGATAGCATTGTTACTCACCAATATCAAAACTACGGGGTGTTTCAAGTGTGTAGATATTTAATTGATGCAATTGGGTGTACTGATACTCTGTGTGAGATGGTGTACAATAACGATCCTGCTAATTTTAAACAGTTCAATGTTGAAGTGTATCCTAACCCAACACAAGGTCAAGTAACCATTCATTTGAATCAATTGGCAAAAGATTTAAAAATAGAATTGTTTGATATCAATTCTAAATTGATACAATCAAGAGAGTACAATTACCCAGCGGAGTTAGATACGGATTTAAACATTCAAGAGTTAGCGAAGGGAGTTTACATCATTAGAGTGACTGCTAATGGCGAAATAAGTACCATTAAATTGATAAAACACTAGATTACATACTTTTGATTAAGTATTCACAACACAAACAATCTTCGATTTCGATGTCAGATGATGTTGGCTTTAAAGAGGCTTTGACTCAATTGTTTTTAAAACATAAAATTACTTGCATCATAGAAAGTGGTACTTTCAGGGGGTTGGGTTCGACAAGCACACTTGCACAAGTCATTGAACAAGTTGGAATATTTAAACCCGAGTTTTATACCATCGAAGTAGATAAACAAATTCACCAAGAAGCCTTAGAAAATTTAAAGCATTATGATTTCATTAAACCCCTCTGTGGGTTGTCAGTGAGCTATTCAGATGCCGTTCGTTTCATCAAAACAGATGAGGCTATAATACATCATCAAAAATATCCAAATGTGTACATTGACGATGTGTTTACTCCACAAAAGTTTTACATGAAAGAGATAAAGGGAAAAATATCAAACATGTTAGGAGAGAAAATAAGCATTTGGAATAGATTTAAGAGAAAGATAGGCATAGACAATATGGGGGATTACAAGGGGACGCAAAATTTGTTGATTGATTTATTGGATAAATACAAGAATGAAAAACCATTGGTGTTGCTTGATTCGGCTGGAGGTATAGGGTATTTAGAGTTTTTAAAAGTAATGGAAACAATGCAGAATAAGCCTTTTTATTTGATTTTAGACGACATACATCATTTAAAGCATTTTAGGAGTTATGAGTCGATTAAAAAAGATGAAAATTTCACTATAATGGCATTAAACGAAGACAATGGTTGGTTGATATGTTCATATAAAATGAGTTAGTTATTGTTTTTTTAATTTTTAATGCTCCATTCACGTCGGCATTGATTATCCGC